>DATLZC010000044.1:0-3319 GCA_035574215.1 Dehalococcoidia bacterium
CCTTGTGGAGGGCGGCCAGAAGATCGCCGTCGCCCGGCTTGAATTCGGCCAGCAGCTCGCGCAGTTCCCCGACGCCCTCGTGCTCCAGCATGCGAATCGAGTCTAACCAACGCCTCCGCTAGGGTCCAGCCGATGGCCCGCCGCCGATATAGACTGAGGGGCTACGAGAGAAAGGAGGCACATGTGGAGACGCAGCGGCGGGCAGCGCTGGAACCGCTGGAGCCAGCGTCGCGTCGGGCCGGAGGACCGGTGGCGCGGCCCATTTATTCCACCGGCGTCCCGGAGCTGGACGCGCGCGTGGCCGAACTCGTCGACCTCATCGACCCCGAAGATCGAGATCTGGTCCGCGAAATCCTGACCACGGCCGTGCGGCTCAGCCGGCAGCGGGCTACGCGGGGTGAGCTCAAGATGGTGAACGCCGCCCTGAAGGAATTCGCGTATTCCTTCCGAGTGTTCGCGCCCTATCGGGGACGCCGGAAGGTCAGCATCTTCGGGTCGGCGCGGATCGAGCGCGGGCAGCCGGAGTACGAGTGCACGCGGGAGTTCGCCCGCCAGATCAGTCAGCGCGGGTGGATGGTGATCACCGGCGCTGGTCCGGGGGTGATGCAGGCGGGGCACGAGGGCGCCGGCGCGCAGCGTAGCTTCGGCGTCAATATCCGCCTGCCGATGCCGAACCCCGCCAACATGTTCATCGCGGGCGACGCCAAGCTCATCAACTTCAAGTACTTCTTCACCCGCAAGGTGACGTTCATGAAGGAGTCGGACGCCTTCGTGCTGCTTCCCGGTGGCTTCGGCACGCTGGACGAGACGTTCGAGCTCCTCACGCTCATGCAGACGGGCAAGAGCGACCTCCATCCCGTGGTTCTGCTTCAGCCTCCGGGCAGCACCTACTGGGATGACTGGCTCGCGTTCATTCGCGGGCAGCTTCTCGCCCGCGGCCTCATCAATCAGGACGACCTCCACCTGTTCACCGTCGCCAGCACGCCCGAGCACGCCATCGAGGTCATCGAAGGCTTCTACCGCAACTACCACTCCGCCCGCTTCGTGGGCGAGCGGCTGGTCATCCGTATGAAACAGCTTCCCGACGAACAGACCCTCGCGCGATGGAACCAGGAGTTCGCGGACCTGCTCGCGTCGGGAACCTTCGAGATCGTTCAGCCGTCTCCTGAGGAGGTGGAGGAAGAAGACGCGCTCGAGTACGGACGCGTGGCCTTCTATCCACAGCACAACTACGGCCGGATGCGGCAGTTCATCGACGCGGTGAACGCCATCGTGTGACGGCGGCGCTTCGGTGAGCGCCGCGTGATACGCTCGATGGGAGAATGGCGGCATGGAGGCCGGACCCCTGCGCGCGCCCACCCTCGTCCTTCTGACGGTGGCGCTCCTCTTCGCCTCCTGCGGCCCGGGGGAGGACCCGTTCCGTGCCGTGGCGGCGCCCCCGCGTTCGCTGGTCACTCCCGCGGCATCGCCGACGCCCTCGCCGGCCCCGTCGCTACCCGGACCGACGGCCGTCACCGTGCCCGACGACGCGACGGCGGGCCTGCGCTGGGCGCGGCTCGAGTGGAACGGCGTGGCGGCGTTGGTCCCTGCGGCGGCGCAGCCCGGCCGCCCCTCGCCGTGGGCCGTCGACCACTACGTCGACCCGTGCCGCGGCGCCGGCTGGCCTTACACCATCGTCCGGGCGACGACGGGCGACGTCGTCCTGCGGCTCGATTGGCCCGAAGCCCGCTTCCGCGTTCGCGGGCAACCGCCGACGCGCGGAGAGACGTTGGCTATCGTCCACATGCTGTCGTCGGTCGAGGGAACCTGGGCCGCACCGCCGCGCGAAATCCGTTCGCCGTCGCCGACGCCCGCGGCATGCGCGGCGTGGGACGGCTTCGGACCGCCCCCGCGCTAGCGGGCGACGTCTTCCTCCAGCCGCTCGAGCGCGGTGTACACGAGCGTGTCGGCGTCGAGTCCGTCGGCGGGGAAGGCGGCGACGCCCGCCCGCCACTTCCCCGGACCCGGCATGGCGACGCACAGGTCCGCCTTGATACGGAAGGCGGCGGTGCGCGCTTCGGTGCCGTCGGCGTCGGGGAGCAACGCCACGAACCGGCAGTCGTCGAGATGGAAGACCACATCGTACGCGCGAACGCGCTCCGCCAGCTCCTCGGCCGCGCGGCGGACGAACGTTGGCGGCACGGTCTCCCCCGGGAGCAGGCGGTACTCCCAGGCCACGACGGACAGGCAGCGGTTGCGGCGGGAGGCGCGCTCGAGCTCTTCCGCCAGGCGCATCACGAAGTACCAGCGCTGGTGCAAGCCGAGCTCGTCCCTGATAGCCGCGTCGGGCCGCTCGTTGGCTTCCGCGGTCTCGTCCTCGGACGTCGGCGGTTCCTCGCCCCGGTCACTTGCTTTTTCGAACCACATCGGGGCACGGACTCTCCCGTCGTGTATCGGCAGAACGGCCGAACGATCGCATCGGGGAGCGGCCGGGAATCGCGCGAAACGAGACGCGCCCGCCCCGGATCGAGGGCGGGCGCGCGTGCCGGTGAGCGAGGTGAATCAGGCGACCTTCTTGCGGCGGGCGTTGCGCTTCTCGATGGGCACGAAGCTGCGCCGCTGAGGGCCGACGTAGATCTGCCTCGGCCGGGCGATCTTCTGCTCGGGGTCCTCGATCATCTCGCGCCACTGCGCCAGCCAGCCGGCCGTGCGCGGGATGGCGAACAGCACCGGGAACATCTCCACCGGGAAGCCCATCGCCTGGTAGATGATGCCCGAGTAGAAGTCGACGTTCGGGTACAGCTTCCGCTGGATGAAGTAGTCGTCCTGCAGCGCGATACGCTCCAGCTCGAGCGCGATGTCCAGCAGCGGGTTGCGGCCCGTGACCTCGAACACCTCATCGGCGGTGCGCTTGATGATCTTCGCCCGGGGGTCGTAGTTCTTGTACACCCGGTGTCCGAAGCCCATGAGCCGGCCCTCGCCCGCCTTGACCCGCTTGACGAACTCGGGCACCCGCTTCTTGTCGCCGATCTCGGTGAGCATGCGGATGACCGCTTCGTTGGCCCCGCCGTGCAACGGCCCGTAGAGCGCGGCCGCCGCTGCCGCCGTCGCCGAGAACGGGTCGACCCGCGAGCTTCCCACCGACCGCATGGCGTTGGTGCTGCAGTTCTGTTCGTGGTCGGCGTGGAGGATGAACAGAATGTCCATGGCCCGCTCCAGCACGGGGTTGGGCTTGTACTTCGGCTCCGCCATCTTCCACAGCATCGACAGGAAGTTGCCGGTGTAGCTCAGATCGTTGTCGGGGTACACGTACGGCAGCCCACGGCTGTGGCGGTAGGCG
>DATLZC010000045.1:0-3144 GCA_035574215.1 Dehalococcoidia bacterium
GGCACCGTGTACCTCCGGTGCGGGCCGGAGATCGCCGTCGCGTCGACGAAGACGCTGGTGGCGTCGGTGGCGGCGCTGTACCTGCTCGCGTGCCACGTGGGCATCGTGCGGGGGACGGTCGGACCGGAGCGCGTCCGCGAGCTGTTGGAGCCGCTGGCGCTGGCGCCATCGCTGCTGGGCGAGGCGCTCCGGCGAGAGCGGGAGATCGCGGCGCTGGCGCACCGCGTGCACAAGGCGGAGCACGTGCTCTTCCTGGGGCGCGGCCTGCAATACCCGGTGGCCATGGAAGGCGCCCTCAAGCTCAAAGAAGTGTCCTACATTCACGCGGAGGGGTATCCCGCGGGCGAGATGAAGCACGGCCCCATCGCCCTCATCGACGAGCGGATGCCCGTCGTGGCCATCGCCGTCCAGGACGGCACTCGCGACAAGATGCTCTCGAACATCGAGCAGGTCCGCGCACGCGATGGCTTCGTCATCGCCCTGGCCACCGAGGGCGACGAGGAGGTGGCGTCGAAGGCCGACGAGGTGATCTGGGTCCCCCGGCTTCGGGGAGAGGCCGGGGCGGCCGCGCTGCTGCTTCCCATCCTGACGGTCGCGCCGCTGCAGCTTCTCGCGTACCATATCGCCCTGTGGCGCGGCTGTGACGTCGACCAGCCGCGCAACCTGGCGAAGACCGTGACCGTGGAGTGAGGGAGGCGCCATGGACCCCCGCGGGAAGGTCGTGATTGTGACGGGGGCGTCGTCCGGCATCGGCCGCGCGACGGCGCTCGAGTTCGCGCGGGCAGGGGCTCGCGTGGCCATGGGAGCGCGACGGGAGGACCGGCTGCGGGAGGTAGCGGGAGAGATCGAGGCCACCGGCGGCGAGGCGCTCTGGCTGCGGACGGACGTCGCCTGCCGGGACGACGTCGAACGGCTCGTGAACGTGACCCTGGACCGCTGGGGCCAGGTGGACGTCCTCGTGAACAACGCCGGGTTCGGACACTACGCCCGCGTCGAGGACATCGACGAGGCGGACATGCGGGCACTGCTCGACGTGAACTTCTTCGGCACCCTGTACGGCATTCAGGCGGTCCTGCCCCATATGCGGGCGCGCCGGGCAGGGCACATCGTGAACGTCTCGTCGGTGGCGGGCCGGCAAGGCTTCCCGTTTCACGGCGGGTACGCGGCCGCGAAGCATGCGGTCATCGGGCTCACGGCGGCGCTTCGGGGCGAGCTGGCGGGCTCCGGCGTTCGCGCGTCGGTCGTCCTACCCGTCGGCACCGCCACGGAGTTCTTCGATGTCGCCCGCGACCCGTACGGGCTCGAGCCCGCGCCCATGGGCGTCGTCCAATCGGCGGAGCACGTCGCGAGGGCCATCGTCCGGTGCGTCCGGCGTCCCGTGTCGGAGGTGTACACCGTGCCTGGCCTGAAGGCGGCGCTCGCCATCGCGGTCGTCGCGCCCGTGCTCGCCGACGTCGTCGCCCGGCGCTACTACCTGCGCCGGACGCGAGGGCTCGACTTCGCCTCGCGGGGCGCGCCCGCCGACTGAACCACGTTCATTGACAACGGGCTTGATCGGCCCGACAATAGGGCCTGACTGACGCCGGGAACGCCCGCCGCATCCAGAAGGGGTCGCCATGCATCGCCACGCGCTCTCGCCACTCGCGCTGACTTCGCTCCTCATCGCCGTCGGTCTGCTCGTCGGCTCCGTGGCGTATGCCACTGGAAGGGCGGGCGACAGCGGCTCCGCCGCGGGAACCGCCGCCGCAGGGGTCGTCGTGATGGTCGTCGCGCTCGGGCTGACGCTCGCGAGCCGCGAGCGCGATTCGGCGCTCGTGTTCGCGCTCGCTGGCGGCGCCATCGGGCTGGCGGTCGTGGCGACGGCGGCGCTGGTCTACGCAGGCGCCTTCACCGGCGGTTCCGACGCGCCGGCGTCGGCGTCGGCCGCGCCCGCTTCGGACCTCGCGGGAGCCCTCATGTCGCAGGAGGTCTCCGAGCGGGACCGGCAGGAGGACGTACACGACGTAGGGGCGCATCCCACCATCGGTCAGTTCCTCTCGATGTCGGACGCCGAGGTGCTCGCGCACGTGCCGGCGGGGACGCTCACGCCGGCCGAGGTGGGGGTGCTGAGGCAGCAGCTCCAGGCGGCGTACGCCGTCGCGCAGAAGTACCACGACGTGCGCGCCGCCGAGGCCGACGGCTATCGGAACACGACGAACGACGTGCCGTTCATGGGCGCGCACTTCCTGAACTCGCAGTACGTGGCCGATGGCGTGTTCGATCCGGCGAAACCCGAGGGCTTGCTCTACAGCAAGCTCGGGCAGGGCGACGACGCCGAATGGAAGCTGGTCGGCGTGTGGTACCTGCTCGTGCCGGGAGTCAACCCCGGCGTGACGGCCACCATCCCGCCCGAAGGCTTCGCCGGCAGCCTCGACCTCTGGCACGAACACATCGGCCTCTGCACCCGCAACGGCATCATCTCGGAGAACAACACGCGGGAGGACTGCCTCGCGGACGGCGGGCGGTGGGTCGGTGACCTGCGCTGGATGATGCACGCGTGGGTGGCGCCAGAGGTCATCGACAATCCCGAGGGCGTGTTCACGTACCTCAACGCCGAGCTGTACCGGCAGCAGGTCAGGAATCAGACGACGGACGCCGACGCCGAGAGCCGCGCGGTGCCGTAGGGCGTCGCTCACGAGGCGGAAACGAACGCCGGCAGCGGTTACAGCCGCTGCCGGCGTGTGTCTGCGTGCGAGTCGTGAGGCCTAGACGGCCGCGGGCTCCGACACGTTCACGAGCACGATGTCGTCGCCCTGGACGTCGATCTGGATGCGGTCGCCGGGCTGGAACCGCCCTTCGAGCAGCGCCTCCGACAGCCGGTCCTCGACCTCGTTCTGGATGACGCGGCGCAGCGGCCGGGCGCCGAACACCTGGTCGTAGCCGCGCTCGCCGAGCCAGTCGCGGGCGGCGTCGGTGACCTCGAGCGTCACGCCCTTCATCAGGAGGTTCTTCTCGACCTCCTGGAGCTGCAGGTCCACGATCTTCCGGATGTGCTCCTTGCTGAGCGCGTGGAACACGACCGTCGAGTCGATGCGGTTCAAGAACTCGGGCTTGAACACGCGCTTCAACTCGTCGAGGACCTTCTGCTTCATCTTCTCGTACTGC
>DATLZC010000046.1:0-4735 GCA_035574215.1 Dehalococcoidia bacterium
CATCGTCATGGCGGAATCGAACGTGTACTGCCAGCGCGAGCTGAAGTGGTTCGCCAGCACCGAGGGGAGTTACATCGAGCAGGAGCTGGTCGAGACGGGCTGCGGCATCGAGGCCACGGCGGTCGACGAAGGCGAGGTGCAGCGGCGGTCGTATCCCAACAGCGTCGGGCGGCATCAGGGCACCGAGGGCTGGGAGTTCGTCGAGCGGTACGATCTGCCCGGCAACGCCGAGCGCGTGGCGGAGGAAGCGGTGGCACTGCTCACCGCCAAGCCGTGCCCCTCGGGCATCACGACCGTCATTCTCGACGGGTCGCAGGTGGCGCTCCAGATCCACGAATCGTGCGGCCACGCCATCGAGCTCGACCGCGTGCTCGGGACGGAGGCGGCGTTCGCGGGCACGAGCTTCCTCACGCCGGACAAGCTGGGTTCGTTCCAGTACGGCTCGGAGCACGTCAACATCCGCATCGACGCCACGAGCCCTGGCGGGCTGGGGACGTTCGGCTACGACGACGAAGGCGTCCCGGCGACGAGCATGCTCGCCGTAGAGCGCGGGCGGTTCGTGAACTACCTCATGTCGCGGGAGACGGCGGCCGCGCTGGGTAAGCGCAGCAACGGCTGCATGCGGGCGTCGGGCTGGAATCGCATCCCCCTCATCCGCATGACGAACGTCAGCCTCGAGCCGGGTGAATGGACGCTCGAGGACCTCATCGCCGACACGGACGAGGGCATTTACATGGAGACGAACCGGTCGTGGAGCATCGACGACCGGCGGCTCAACTTCCAGTTCGGGACCGAACTCGCCCGCGAGATCAAGAACGGGAAGCTCGGCGCGCTCCTGAAGAACGCGACGTACACCGGCATCACGCCGCAGTTCTGGAACAGTTGCGACGCCGTCTGCAACCGCGACCACTGGGTCATCTGGGGGACGCCCAACTGCGGGAAGGGCCAGCCCGAGCAGGTCGCCCACACCGGCCACGGGGCCGCGCCCGCCCGTTTCCGCAACGTCCAGGTTGGCGTCATGAAGTAGAGCGAGAAGCCATGCCCAGAGCCATCGACGTCCACATCCACCCGCCGAACCCGCAGGGCGAGTCGCTCACCTCGTCGCCCGAAACGCAGGCGTACTTCAAGTCCGCGGCCACGCCTCGCTCGGCCGACGAGATGGCCGAATACTACGCCAGCCTCGACATCTTCGGCGTGATCTTCGATATCGACGCTGAGACGGCCACGGGGCGTCCGCCGACGCCGAACGACTACATCGCCGACATCGTGCGGCGCTACCCGAAGCAGTTCATCGGATTCGGGAGCGTCGACCCATGGAAGGGCCGGGCCGCCGTGAATGAAGCCGTGCGGTGCGCCACGGAGCTCGGCCTGAAGGGGCTCAAGTTCCACCCGTCGATGCAGCGGTTCTACCCCAACGACCCGCAGTTCTACCCGCTGTGGGAGACAGCGCAGAACCTGGGCCTCATCGTGTTGCTGCACACCGGTACGACGGGCGTCGGCGTCGGGCGGCCCGGCGGAGGCGGCATCAAGCTCAAGTACACGCAGCCGATTCCCTACATCGACGACATCGCCGCCGACTTCCCCGAGCTCAAGATCATCATGGCGCACCCCGCGTGGCCCTGGCAGGAGGAGCAGCTCGCCATCCTGGTGCACAAGCCGAACGTGTACATGGACCTCTCGGGCTGGTCGCCCAAGTACTTCCAACCGTCGCTGGTGCAGTACGCGAATACGTTGATTCAGGACAAAGTGCTGTTCGGCTCCGACTACCCGGTCATCACGCCGGAGCGGTGGCTGCGGGACTTCGAGCAGGCCGGCTTCCGAGAGGAGGTGCGACAGAAGATCCTGTTCGACAACGCGGCGCGCCTCCTCGGCTTGCAGTTCTGAGCGCACGGAGAAGCCATGCTCGGTGAAAGCGAACTCAAGCGCATCGCGGATACGGCCCTCTCGGCGAGCGCCGCCGACCAGACCGAAGTGCTGATCCTGGCGTCGCACACCGCTCTCACCCGGTTCGCGAACAACTACATCCACCAGAACGTCGAGCAGCAGGACACGGACATCAGGGTGCGGGTGGTGCTGGGCAAGAAGATCGGCGTCGCGGGAACCAACGACCCCTCGCCCGACGGTGTCGCCCGCGTGGTCGAGCGGGCGACGGAACTCGCGCGACACCAGAAGCCGAACGAAGACTTCCGGTCCCTCCCCGGACCGCAGCCCATCACGCCCGCACACGGCTGGGCCGAGACCACCGCCCGCTGCGGTCCGGAAGAGCGCGCGCACGTGGTCACCCAGATTTGCGACGCGGCGCAACGCGCGGGGCTCACGGCGGCAGGGGCGTTCCGCACCGCCGCCGCCGAGGTCGCCGTCGCCAACTCGCTGGGCGTCTGGGCCTACCACCGCGACACCACCGCCGACATCAACACCGTGGTCATGGGCGAGACCTCCAGCGGCCACGCCGAGCGTTGGACGATGGACGTGCGCGAGATCGACGGGGAGGCTATCGCCGCCGAGGCGGTCGACCGCGCGCTTCGCTCAGCCAACCCGCAACCGCTAGAACCCGGCGACTACGAGGTCGTGCTTCTGCCCTACGCCGTCGCCGACCTCCTGGATTTCTTCGCGTACCTCTCGTTCGGGGCGCAGGCGTTCCTCGAGAAGCGCAGCTTCATGTCGGGCCGCATCGGCGAGCGGGTCATGGGCGAGAACATCACCATCTGGGACGACGGGCTCGCGCCGGACACCATCCCGCAGCCGTTCGATTTCGAAGGCGTTCCGAAGCGCCGCGTGACGTTCATCGAGAACGGCGTCGCCCGCGACGTCGTGTGGGACAGCTACACGGCGGGCAAGGAGGGACGCGAGTCCACCGGGCACGCGCTGCCTGCCGGCAACACCTTCGGGCCAGTGCCCTCGAACATGTTCCTGAAGCCCGGCGACGCCACCATCGACGACATGATCGCCGACGTCAAACGCGGCGTCTTCGTGAGCCGGTTCTGGTACACCCGCCCGGTGCACCCACTGCACGTCATCGTCACCGGGATGACCCGCGACGGCACGTTCCTCATCGAGAACGGCAGGATCGTCGCGCCCATCAAGAATCTGCGGTTCACACAGGGTTATGTCGAGGCGTTGAACAACGTCGACCTCATCGGGCGCGAGACCATGCTCACGCAGGCCATCGCCGGCGTCTCCCGCGTGCCCGCCCTCAAGATCCGCAAGTGGTCCTTCACGGGCGCCACGCAGTTCTGACGCCCCCGGCCTACGTCCCTTCGCTCCGCCGGGCGACGACCAGCACCTCGATGTGCACGTTGTCCTCGACCGTCACGAGCGGCGTGTTCGGCGGGTCGATCTGGAAGTCGGCCCAAGTGAAATCGGTCCGCCCGACGATGTGCAGCGTGTCGCCCGTGAGCCGCGCCTCGACCTGGAAGGTCTGCGGCCGCGTGACGCCCCGGATGGTGAGCTCGCCCGTGACTTCGCGCGTCACCGTCTCCCCCTCCCGATACTCCGCTGGAAGGTCCGGTAAGGGGTCGAGCGTGAAGGTGGCGATGGGGTCCTGGTTGAAGATGCGCTCGCGGACGAAGTTGTCGCGGCGCGCCTGATCGCTCTCGAACGCGCTCAGGTCGGCCGTGATGGTCGACACGCCGTCCAGCCGGACGACGCCTTCGAGCGCGGTGGTGCGGCCGACGGCCTCGGTCGTCGTCGGCATGCTCGCCAGCTTCTCCCGCACCGTGTACGTCGCCACCGATTCGCCGGGGACGACCCGGAACTCGACGCCCCGCACGTCGTCGATGGTGACGACGGCCGCGCCGGACGCAGGGGTCGGCTCCGCCGCGGGGAGCTCGAGGCGGCCGCTCTCTTCGTCGCCCTGGCCCATCAGCCCTACCCCGACCGCGAGCGCGACGGCGCTCAAGACCGGGGCGGCGATCCACGACCGGCGCCACGGAGCTTCCGAAAGCAGCGGCGTCGCCACGGCCACGCACGCGAACACGAGGGCTGCGAGCGGGACCATGAAGCCCACAGCGCCGTCGACCAGCGCTTCGAAGCCGAACGCGGCCACGGTGGAGACGGCGAGTCCCGCTGCGCACAGGGCGCCGAACAGCGGGACCCGGGAGCGGCCGGCGGGCAGCGCCCACCAGAGCACCCCCATGACCGCGCCGGCGAGCAGGGCGCCGAGCGTGACCGTGAAGGTGTTGAAGACCAGGTCGTCGGGCGACTCCAGCGGAAGCGAGACGAGCGAGGCGACAATGGCGCCCACGGCGCCGCCGCACAGGCCAGCCAAGAGCTTCATGGCGCATCCTCCTCCGCAGGCCGGCGGGGTCGAGCGCCGGCCGGACGGGAACATATCCCATACGCGCGCAACACGCGAGACGCCTGCTGTAAACGCTCTGCAAAACGCGGATTAACAAAAGAGCGTCGACGGCCGCGGGCGAGCGTCCTACACTGGACGCACGACTTTCCCGACGGGAGACCCGACGTTGCCAAGGCTGTTCACGGTGGAGGAAGCCGAAGCCCTGTTGCCCGAGCTGACCGAGATTGTGCGGGGGCTGCAGCAGCGGAGCCGTGAGCTCGAGGCCATCCGGCGCGAGCTTGCGGCCGCCGCGCGACAGGCGAGCGGGAACGGACATCTCGAGAACGGCGCGTCTGAAGGGTCTCGGCGCCGCGCTGAGGAGCTCGTCGCCGAGATCAACCGCCTGCACGCCCGAATCCTCGCGCTCGGATGCGAGCTCAAGGGCATCGAAGAAGGGCT
>DATLZC010000047.1:0-7200 GCA_035574215.1 Dehalococcoidia bacterium
GGCCGCGCGTAGTCGGGGTAGTCCACCGACGCTTCGCTGTCGGTCCCGAAGTCGTCGACCTCGTGGCCGCGCTCGCGGAGATACTGCTTCACGAACTCCTTGAGCCGGAATCCCGCGTGGTCCGAGCCGACAGCGACGCGCATCGCGACCTCCCGTCCTGACGAGACCGCTTCGAGTGTACCATCGGCCGCCACCGTCGGCATCCGCGCCGTTCCCGTCGCGTGCCTGGTCACGTACAATGCCGCCGTGGACCTCGCGCTCCTGCGGGAACTGGCAGTCCAGAACGACACGAAGATCGTCCTCTGCGTAGTCGACGGCCTCGGCGGCATGCCGCATCCCGACACAGGCCGCTCGGAGCTGGAGGCCGCGAACATCCCCCACCTCGACCTGCTCGCCAAACAGTCGCTCTGCGGGCTCACGATCCCCGTCGGATATGGCGTCACCCCCGGCTCGGGGCCGGGGCATCTGGCGCTGTTCGGCTTCGATCCCCTCGTGTACACCGTGGGGCGGGGCGTCCTCGAGGCGCTGGGCGTCGACTTCGACCTCGGCCCTGAGGACGTGGCGGCCCGCGGCAACTTCTGCACATTGGATGCGGAAGGTCGCATCGTCGACCGGCGCGCGGGCCGCCTGCCGACGGAGGAGACCGCCCGCCGCTGCGACCTGCTGCGCGACATACGCCTGCCGGGCGTCGAGGTGTTCGTCCAGCCGGTGCGAGAACACCGGTTTCTGCTGGTGCTGCGCGGCGAGGGGCTGGGCGACAGCATCCCCGACACGGACCCGCAGCGAGAAGGGGTACCGCCACTGCCCGCGCAGGGCCGCGATCCCGCGTCCGAGCGCACGGCCGCGCTGGTGAACCGCTTCGTCGAGGAGGCGCGCGCCCGGCTCTCCGCCTTCGAGCAAGGCAACGGCCTCACCCTGCGCGGGTTCGCGAAGCGGCCGGCGATGCCGGCCATCGGCGACGTCTGCAAGTTCCGGCCGGCCGCCATCGCCGTCTACCCCATGTACCGGGGCCTCGCGAAGCTCGTGGGCATGAAGGTGCTTGCGACCGGCTCCACCTTCGAAGACGAGATCGCCACCCTGCACGAGCATCGCGACGCGTTCGACTTCTTCTTCGTGCACTACAAGTACGCCGACAGCGCCGGTGAAGACGGCAACTTCGAAGCTAAGATGGCGGCGCTCGAGCGGTTCGACGAACGCGTCCCCGATCTGCTCGACTTCGAGCCCGACGTGCTCATGATCGCGGGTGACCACGCGACGCCCTCGGTGCTCGCGAGCCATTCCTGGCACCCCGTCCCGTTCCTCATGTGGGTCAAGCGATTCGCGGGCGCGGGCGCGGACGGAGCTGACGCCTTCAACGAGAAGGCGTGCCGCCACGGCGCGCTCGGCGTCTTCCCCGCAAAGGAGGCGCTCCCGTTGGCCATGGCCTACGCGGGCCGCCTCACCAAGTACGGAGCGTAACTGTCATGACGCGCGTACCGTTCATCGCCGGCAATTGGAAGATGAACCCTACGACCGGGATGGAGGCGGCCCGCCTCCTCTCCGACATCCGCGACCGCATCGAAGCGATCGACGGCGTCCAGAAGGGCGTCTTTCCGCCCGCCATCTACCTCAAGACGGCGCTGGAGATCCTCGACGGAAGCGGCATCGTCGTAGGGGCCCAGAACTGCCACTGGGAGCAGAAGGGTGCGTTCACCGGCGAGCTCAGCCCCGTCATGTTGCGCGAGCTCGTCGATTGGGTGATCATCGGCCACTCCGAGCGCCGGCAGTATTTCGGCGAGACCGACGAGACCGTGAACAGGCGCGTGAAGGGCGCCCTCGCCGCGGGCCTCCGGGTCATCATGTGCATCGGCGAAACCCGCGAGGAGCGCGCCCAGGGGCGCACCAATGACGTGCTCATCCGCCAGTTGCGGAAGGGTCTCGAAGGCGTCGACCTGCCTGACGACTTCGTCATCGCCTACGAGCCGGTCTGGGCCATCGGGACCGGCGACGCCGCGACGGGCGAGCAGGCGAACGACGCCATCGCGCTCATCCGCGAAGACGTGGCGTACCTGTACGGGGCGGAGAAGGCAGCGTCGGTGCGCATCCAGTACGGCGGCTCGGTGACCGACGAGAACGTCGCGGAATTCCTGGAGCAGCCGGAGGTGGATGGAGCGCTGGTCGGCGGCGCGTCCCTCAAGCCCGACGTCTTCGCCCGCATCGTCGAGACCGCCGCTGAGATCGCCAGCGCCCGCGCCCGATGACGGACGGCCGGCGGCTCGTCGCCATCGTCGGCCCGACCGCCACCGGCAAGAGCGACCTCGCGGTCCGGCTGGCGCTCCGCTTCGGCGGCGAGATCGTGAACGCCGACCCCCAGCTCGTCTACCGCGGGTTGGACATCGGCACCGCGAAGCCCTCGCCCGAGACACGGCGCCGCGTGCCGCATCACCTCATCGACATCGTCGACCCCGACGAGCCGTTCACGCTCGGGATGTTTCTCGACCTCGCGCACACGGCGATGGAGGACATCTGGTCCCGCGGTGGCATCGTCTGGCTGACGGGCGGCACGGGACAGTACGTCTGGTCGGTCATCGAAGGCTGGCGGGTTCCCCGGGTGCCGCCCCAGCCGGCGCTCCGGCGGGAGCTCGAGGCGCTGGGACCCGAGACGCTGGCGGCCGAGCTGCGACGCGTCGACGCCGTCTCCGCCGCCAGAATCGACCCGCGCAACGTCCGGCGGGTCATTCGCGCGCTGGAGGTGTACCGGGTCACCGGACGTCCCCTGAGCGCCTGGGCGACGAAGTCGCCCCCTCCGATGGACTCGCTGGTGCTGGGACTGTGGTGCGAGCGCGACGAACTGTACCGGCGGATCGACGCTCGGGTCGACACGATGATCCAGCGCGGCCTCGAGCGCGAGGTGCGGTCGCTTCTGGCGCGCGGCTATTCGTGCGACCTGCCCGCCCTCCGCAGCATCGGCTACAAGGAGATGTGCGCATACCTCCGGGGCGAGCTGACGCTGGGGCAGGCCGTCGCCCGGATCAAGACCGAAACGCACCGGCTGTCGCGGCACCAGCGGAACTGGTTCCGGCGGTCCGACCCCCGCATTGTATGGATCGACGTGACGCGAGAGGACCCGCTCGAAGAGGCGGCCACGGTGGTGGCGTCGCGGTTCTCCATAAACACTGTCAATCGTTCCGATTGACAGCGCACCGAACCTGTCGTAGGCTATCCTGAAGCGTTCTCTGCGGGACGGCCGCGGCCCGCCGTTAACGTTTCTCTCTGCCACAGCGTTCTAACCAGAACACGTTCGCCCGAGCGTTGTCGAGAGGTGGCGCGGAGGGGCGGAAGGGATGGACGAGATGGACACCGAGACGGTCAAACGAGTGACGGGCGCGCTGTGGTCCGAGCCGGGGCTTCCCCGGGAGCTGGCCTGGGTCCGGCGGCTGAGCGACGTGAGTCAGCGACGGTTTTATGTCGAGCTCTTCGACGCCTGCCGTCAGGCCAGGGCCACCGGCGACTGGAACCCCGTGGTCGACCTCCTGCGCACATGGGAACGCCGCGCCCGCGAGGAGGCCAGGGCTCGCCTGCCCTACCGCCTCCGGTTCGGCGCGGGCGAAGAGCAGCCCATCTAGGTCCCCGCCTGCGTCCGGCCCACTGACGAGGCGAGCGCGACCCCGCGGCGCGGTTGCCGGGCTTTCGCGCATTTCGTTATCCTTTTCTTCCGAAATCCCTGCCCGGAGGCGCGATGAGCTCGCTGCGCAACCTCGACGCTCTTTTGTCCCGTGTCCAGAAGCCCGCCCGCTACACCGGCGGCGAATGGAACAGCGTCGTCCGCGACTGGGACGCCGCCGAGGTCCGCTTCGCCCTCGCGTACCCGGACCTCTACGACATCGGGATGTCCAACCTCGGGCTGGGCATCCTCTACGACATCCTCAACCGGAGCGAACGCTTCCTCGCCGAGCGCGTCTTCGCGCCGTGGGTCGACTTCGAGCAGGTGTTGCGGGCCGAAGGCGTGCCGCTCTTCAGCCTCGAATCGCGGCGTCCGCTCGCCGAGTTCGACATCATCGGCTTCAGCCTGAGCTACGAGGGGACGTACACGAACATCCTGAACATGCTCGACCTCGCCGGCCTGCCCGTGCGGAGCGCCGAGCGCGACGAGCGCCACCCGCTGGTGATCGCGGGTGGCTCCGGCGCCCTCAACCCGGACGCGCTGGCCGACTTCATCGACGCCTTCGCCCTCGGGGACGGCGAGGAGCTCGTCCTGCAGATCGCCGAGACCATCGCCGACTGGAAGCGGCAAGGCGGCGGGCCGAAGCGGGAGCTTCTGCGCCGGCTCGCGAGCCTCCGGGGCGTCTACGTGCCGTCGTTCTACGACGTCACCTACCACCCCGACGGCACGGTCGCACGGATCGCTCCCAATGAGCCCGGCATCCCACCGAAGGTGAAAAAGGCGTTCGTCCAGCGGCTGCCCGAGCCGCTCACGCGGCCCATCGTCCCCTTCCTCCAGACGGTCCACGACCGTGCGGCCATCGAGATCCAGCGGGGGTGCACGCAGGGCTGCCGCTTCTGTCAGGCGGGCATCATCTACCGGCCGCGGCTCGAGCGCTCGCCCGAGGAGGTCATCGCGGCGGCTCGCGAGCTGTTCCGCAACACGGGGTACGACGAGCTGTCGCTCGTCTCCCTGAGCACCACCGACCATTCGCAGATCGTCGAGATCGTGGATGGTCTCCGCGAGGCGTTCGGCGACAGCATCACCATCTCACTGCCGTCGATGCGGGTCGACAGCTTCTCCGTGCGCATCGCCGAAGCGGTCGCCAGCCGTGGCCGCCACAGCATCACCTTCGCGCCGGAGGCGGGAACGGAGCGGCTGCGCTACCGCATCAACAAGCTCGTGAAGGACGAGGACCTGTACCACGCCGTCGAGCGCGCCTTCGCCCAGGGCTGGACCAGCGTGAAGATGTACTTCATGGTCGGGCTGCCCACCGAGACGATGGAGGACATCGACGGCATCGCCGAGCTCGCGAAGAACGTTCGCGACATCGGCCGGCGATACCACGGCGGTCGCGCGCGCGTGCGCGTATCGACGTCGAACTTCATCCCGAAGGCGCACACGCCGTTCCAGTGGGGCGTCCAGATGCGGCCCGAGGAGCTGCGCGAGCGGCACCGCCGTCTCGCGTCGGCGCTCAAGAAGATCGGCGTCGCCTTCTCGTACGAGGAGCCCGAGCACAGCCTGCTCGAGGCCGTGCTCTCGCGAGCGGACCGCCGCTTCGGACGTGTCATCGAGCGGGCGTGGCGCGCCGGGGCCAAGTTCGACGCCTGGTCCGAGTTCTACGACTGGTCTCGCTGGGAGCAGGCGATGGCCGAAGAGGGGCTGGACCCGTCGTTCTACGCCCACCGCGAGCGCGGCCTCTGGGAGACGTTCCCCTGGTCCCACATCGACATCGGCGTGACGGAGGCGTACCTGCGCGGCGAGTGGCTGAAGACCCTCAGGGGCGAGACGACGCCGGACTGCCACAAGGCGCCCTGCAACGTCTGTGGCGTGCAGAACTGGGACGCCGAGGATTGCCTCCCGCGCTTCGAGGAGCGCGTGCGGGTCAACCGCGAGCGCCGGGCGGCCTCCGGAGGCCGCGGCGAGCCGGTACAGGTCATTCTGTAGCTGCGCGGCCTCCTTCGCTTGACACCAAGCTAGGCGCATCGTCAATATGACGTGCGCCACGAGCGGCCTCGCGCCGCTGCGCTGCGAGCGCAGAGCGGGCCAGAGAGGGCGGCTATGAAGGAGGGCGATCTCACGTCCCGCGAGCGGCGCATCCTCCGCATGATGGCTCGCGGTCGCTCCGACAAGATGATCGCGGCTGACCTGCGCCTGAGCCCCCGCACGGTGAGCAACCACGTGTCACACATTCTCCTGAAGCTCGGCGCCCGCAACCGCACGGACGCCGTCGTGAAGGCGTTGCGGCTGGGCATCCTCCAGCTCGACGACATCGCGGAATCCGACAGCCGCGCTCACTAAGTAAGTAATGGTTAGAAGTACTCATGGGATATTCCACTTGACGACGCCGCGTCAGCAGCGCATGCTCCTGGGGCCGGGAAGCATCCGCCAGGAAAGGGGGTGATTCCCCATGTGGAGGCGTGTGGTTCTCGGGTTGCTCTCAGCGGCCGCGCTATCCCTTGCTGGCTGGATGGTCGTCAGCCGGCTAGTGGAAAGCGGCGAGTCGCCCCTGGATCAATATGAGAGGGTATGGGACGAAGACCTAGCGAAACCGCGGTTTTACGGCCGACTTGGCGATTTCCTCGTCCTTACTCCAGTCGCGGGAGCGTCGCCTGCGGAGGCCAAAATCTTCCGATGCGCCACCACACCTGTACCGGTAAGTCCGTCCCTCCGAAGCCACGAGCTTTGGTCTGAGACCTTCGAAGCAGGTGGCATTGGATGGTCGTGTCCCGACCAAGGCGTGGTGCTGGTCAACAACGAGGCTGGAGGCCGCGAGGCGCACAACGGCGCCGGACTCGCCCGCGGCTACATCCGGGCCGTGCCAGTCCCGGTGGTTCGGGACGCCCCGCGAGACCGGCTGGAACTCATCACGGTGGAGGGACACCCCGGTCTTCTCGAGCATCCCGTGGAAGGGTTTCCCTATGGGAAAGCAAACCTGATCGTGATTGAACGGTACCCGGAGGGCGACACGCCCGGGATCATCGTGTCCGTCACGATGGCGTCGTCCGCTGAAGATGCCATCAAGTACGCTGAAGAGATGATGCCATGAAGGCGCTCAGCCCATCGAAGATCCTGGCGGCGAGTTCGATTGCAACACTGTTAGTCGGCGCCCACGCCCTTGGGTTACCCTTGGCTAAAGGGCAAGCTGCGGGGCCGCACATCGATTTGTTTTTCATGTCAGCCCTGGGAGCTGGGAACCCTTTGCGTTTCTGTACCGGTCTCTACGATCCTCCCGTGCACTCGGTTCACCGCGCAATCGACGTGTTCGGCGACGACACGACCTCGCTCTGCTTGGGGGACAAGTCCGCTTACACTTACCTCCGCTCATGGGGATTCGGCGGCTCGAGCAGCCACCATACGATGACCGGTTTTCCCTCCGGCGACCCCAACCCTAGCGGCTGCGATGTCGTAAGGATCGGCATGATTGACGCTGTGGGAGGGCTCCACGGCGAACTCGTGTGGATGCACACCAGCAGAACCCGTTCGGCTCCAATGGAGATGTATGCTGGCCCAAGTCC
>DATLZC010000048.1:0-11499 GCA_035574215.1 Dehalococcoidia bacterium
CCGCTGCGCGCGCATGGAGACGTACTCGCCCGCGGCCATGGAGAAGGCGCCCGCGAGCAATCCCGCGAGCCCCGCCAGCAGCACGAACTTCCCCTCGGTCTGCGCCCCCGCGAAGCCCATCACCAGCGACGTGTTGGACACGAGGCCGTCGCTCACGCCGAACACCGTGGCCCGCAGCGTCCCGCTCGTGCCTCGCCGGTGCCAGGGCTCGCGTGCGGCGATCTCCTCCGGCGGCGCGGGCGGCGTCCGGCTCAGCGTCGCCAGCGTCCGGGCGTGCTTACGCTCGTCCGGGGCGAGCGCCTGCGCCGTCGCGTCCTGCGCCATGTAGTCCTGGTAGCCGGTCGCCTCCATGGTGCGGACAATTGGGAGCACCGCGTCCACCCCGAACCGCCGCGCGAGCCACCCGATGGCCCGCACGCGGAAGCTCGGGGCTCCGGCCGGAGGAGCGACGCCCAGCTCCTCGAGCTTCTCGCGCCAGACCGAGGCGTGGCGGTCCTCGACCTGCGCGAGCTCCTCGAACACCCGGGCTCGCGCGGGGTCGGGCTCGGCCGACGCGAGGAGCCGGTAGAGGGCGGCGCCGTCGATCTCGCCCTGCAGGTTCCGCTGCAGCCGGCGCACTTCGTCTCTGGCCGCGCCGTCTCGCGAAGCCGTGGAGGCCGGTTCACCGGACATGGCGGTTGCATGGTAGCGACGCGTTCGAAGGCTGAAAAGTGCCGCGCGGACCATGATTCGTCATGCTACAGTGACGGCGAGGAGAAGCCGCCGATGTTCCCCTTCCCGCGCCCCGACCATATCGCCGTCGTCGAGCTGTTCGGACCGATCGCCGGGGGCCACCGCGTCGCCGAGCTCGTGCGCATCCTGGGAGACCTCGAGCGCAACATGGCCGCGAGAGCTGTCCTCGTCGACGTCGACTGCCCGGGAGGGAGCGTCGCAGGGTCCGACCACCTGTATCTGGCGCTGCGGCGGCTGGCGGCTCAAAAGCCGGTGGTCGCCTTCGTGCGAGGGATGGCGGCGTCGGGCGGGTACCTCGCCATCTGCGCCGCCCGCCGCATCGTCGCCTTGCCCACGGCCGTCATCGGCTCGATCGGCGTCCTCTCGATGCGGCCCATCGTGAGCGATCTGCTTTCGCGGCTCGGGGTCCGCATGACCGTGCAGAAGCGAGGGCCGTACAAGGACATGTGGTCGCCCTTCCGGGAGCCGACGAAGGAAGAGGAGGCGCGGGAGCAGGCGCTCCTCGACGAGTTCTACGACCGGTTCGTGCGGTCGGTCGCCGACGCGCGGGGCATGGCGGACGAACGCGTGCGCGAGCTGGCGACCGGCGAGGTGTTCACCGGCGCCAGGGCGCTCGAAACCGGGCTGGTGGACGAGACGGGCGACTTCGAGACGGCCGTCGCGGCGGCCATGCGCCTCGGCGCCGTCGAACGCCGGCTGGTGACGTACCGGCCGCGCCGGACGCTCCGCGAGCGCCTCCTGGGCGGCTTCGCGGCGGAGGTCAGCCTCGCGCTGGAAGATGCGCTGTGGCGGAGCGCCTACGGTGGGCCGGAGTTCCGGGAGCGCCCGCCAGGGGCGCGCTGAGGCGCCGCCTTTACACTTTCTTTACGGCGTCGTCACACGAGAGCGACGCCGCCGCAAGAAAATAAAGGACGAAACGACCGCATCGAGTTCCAACGGGAGGGGATACCCGCTGTGAAACGTTCCACATTGCTGCTCGTCCCGCTCATCGTCGTCAGCATGCTGCTCGGCGCCGGCGTCGTCATCGGCGTCGATCGGCTCACGGACGAAGAAAGCGCCCCGGCCGCGGCGCCGCCGACCGGCGCCATCAGCCAGCCGGAGAGCCAGCCGCAGGGCGCCTCTCCGCTGACCTCGGACCTCTCGGAGCTGTACGACCGCGTGCGTCCCTCGGTCGTGCTCATTCGGGGACAGCGGACGGGGCCGGGCGGGCTTCCGGGCGCCCAGGGCACGGGCACGGGGCTCGTGCTCGACACCGAGGGGCACATCCTGACCAACGACCACGTGGTCCGCGGCTTCGACGAAGTGTTCGTTACGTTCGCTGACGGCACCGAGGTGCGCGCGGACGTGCTCGGCCGCGACCCCGGGAACGACCTCGCCATCGTGAAGGCCCGCGACGCGGGCGAGCTCCTGAAGCCGGCGACCCTGGGCGATTCATCGCAGGTGAAGGTCGGGCAGCCTGTGGTCGCCATCGGAAACCCCTTCGATCTCGAAGCGACGATGACGGCGGGTATCGTGAGCGGGTTGAACCGCACCCTTCCGTCCAGCGCGAACGGCCGGCCGATCCGCGGCCTCATCCAGACCGACGCCGCCGTCAACCCCGGGAACTCCGGCGGGCCACTGCTCACGCTCGACGGTAAGGTCATCGGCATCAACACGGCGGTGGAGAACCCGTCGGGCGGCAACTTCTTCGTAGGCGTGGGCTACGCCGTCCCCATCGACACCGCGAAGCGCTTCCTGCCGAAGCTCATCGCCGGCGAGACCATCGCCCACCCCCGCCTCGGCATCTCGGGCGACACGGTGACGCCACGCATCGTGGAGGAGTTCGACCTGAAGGTGGAGAAGGGCGTGCTCGTGGCCGACGTGGCGCGCAACAGCGCCGCCGACGAAGCGGGCCTCCGCGAAGGCGACGTCATCGTCGCGCTGGACGGCCAGCCTATCGAGACCTTCGACCAGCTCGCCGACGCCATCGACGCGAAGGAGGTCGGCGACACCGTCACCGTGACCGTGAACCGCGACGGCGAGGAGCTCGAACTCACGGCGAAGCTGCGCGACTGGGACGCGCAGGCGTGAACCGGGCGGCGCTGTCGCCGCCGCGGCTCCTCGAGTAGGATCGTCTCGTACTCCGCCTTCCGGGGGGCCCTTGGACCAGCGCCTGCTGAACACGATCCGCTCCGTCTGCGCGGAACCGTACGGCTTCTGGCTCGACAGCGCGCTCCCCGACGGACGCCTGGGGACGCGCTCGTTCTGGGGCGCCGGCCCCGCCGTCATCCTGCGCAGCTACCGGGGAAGGATCGAGATCGACCGCCAATACGGACCCGTCGAGCGCTTCACCGGCGACCCGTTCGAGGCGCTCCGCGAGCTCCTGCGCGAGCGGGCGGGCCGCGGCGCCGCCGTCGGATACTTGGGATACGGACTGAAGCGCCACATCGAACGCCTCCCCGACGCCGCCACCGACGATCTCGCGCTGCCGGAGTGCCACATCGCGTTCTACGACGCCGTCCACAGCGCCGACCCGCGGCTGCTCGCCCCGCCGCGGCCCGCGCTTGGCCTGCCGCCCGCGTTCGACGGCCTGCGGTCCACGTTCACCCGCGAGGCATACGAGCGCGCGGTGCGCCGGGCCCTCGACTGTATCCGCGCGGGCGAGATCTACCAGGTCAACCTCTCGCAGCGCTTCGAGGCGCCGTGTCCGCGAGACGAATTCGACACCTATCTGCGTCTGCGGTCGCAGGCGCCGGCGCCGTTCGGCGCCTTCCTGCGCTATCCGGGCTACGCGGTGATGTCGTGCTCCCCGGAACGCTTTCTCAGGTACGAGCCGGAGAGCCGCCTCGTCGAAACGCGGCCCATCAAGGGCACCCGGCCTCGGGGGCCGGGCCCGCGAGCCGACGCCGCTCTCGCGGCCGAGCTGCTCGCCAGCGCCAAGGACCGCGCGGAAAACGTCATGATCGTCGACCTGGAGCGCAACGACCTCGGCCGTGTCGCCGAGACCGGCAGCGTCCATGTAGCGGGCCTCTGCGAGCTCGAGTCGTTCCCGGCCGTCCATCACCTCACCTCCACCGTCCGCGCGCGGCTGCGGCCTGACCGCGACGTCATCGATCTGCTGCGCGCGACTTTCCCCGGAGGCTCGGTGACCGGCGCGCCCAAGATCCGGGCGATGCAGATCATCGACGAGATCGAGCCGGTGGCGCGCGGCGTCTACACGGGGGCCATCGGCTACCTGATTCCCGGCGGGGCCATGGATCTGAACGTCGCGATTCGGACGGTCATCGCTAGGAACGGCGTGGCGTGGTTCCACGTCGGCGGCGGCGTCGTGGCCGATTCCGACCCCGCGCAGGAGTACGAAGAGACGCTGCACAAGGGCGCGGCGCTGGCCCGCGCGCTGCTCGGCGAAGGGCCATGACCGACGTCTTCTGGAACGGCGACTTCGTCCCCGCGGACCGCGCCGTCATCGTCGCAGAGGACCGCGGCCTCCTGCACGGACGCGGGCTCTTCGAGACGTTCCGGGCTCGAGAGGGCCGCGTCCTCGCTTTGGACCGCCACTACCAGCGCCTCCGCGAGGGGTGCGACGCGCTGGGCGTGGCGCTCCCGCTCACGCTGCGCGAGCTCGAAACCGCCATCGACGCCCTCGCGCGCCGACTGGGGCTCGACGACGCGCGGATGCGCCTCACGGTGACCGCCGGGGCCGAGGGTGGCGCTCCCGCCATCCTTTTAACTGCGCGACAGGCGACGGACTATCCGTCGTCGCTCTACGAGCGCGGGGCTTCCGCGGTCATCGCGTCGGTCCGGCGAAACGAGACGTCGGTCCTGAGCCGGGTGAAATCGCTGAACTGCCTGGACAACGTCCTCGCGCGGGAGGAGGCGCGCCGCCGAGGCGCCGACGAAGCGCTCTTGCTGAACACAAGCGGTCGGCTCGCCGAAGGCGCCTTCGCCAACCTCTTCGTCGTCCTCGACGGCGAGATCGTCACGCCGCCCGTCGACGAGGGGGCGCTGCCCGGCGTCACCCGCGCCGTCGCGCTCGACCTCGCGCGCTCCCTCGGACTGCGCGCGCGAGAGGCACCGCTGGAACCCGCAGCGCTCGCGCGAGCGACCGAGGCGTTCCTCACGAACGCCGTAGCGGGCGTCCTACCGCTGACGGCGGTCGAGGGTCGCCCCGTGGGCAACGGGGCGCCGGGTCCCTTGACCGAGACGCTCCGTGAAGCCTACGCCGCGCTCCTCACTCGGCCAGCGCCTGGTCGATGAGGGTCTGGAAGGTCTGGAGGGGCTGCGCGCCCACCACCCGCCTCCCGTTGATGAAGAAGGTCGGCGTTCCGGTCACGCCCGCCTGAAGCCCGTCGCGGAGGTCGGCGTTGACCTCATCGTTGTATTTCTGACTGTCCAGGCACGCGGAGAACGCGGCGACGTCGAGCCCGAGCTGCTCGGCGTATCGCTTCAGATCGGCCACGCCGAGCGCCTGCTGGTTGGAGAACAGGACGTCGTGGTACTCCCAGAACCTCCCCTGGTCGTCGGCGCACTCGGCAGCGATGGCCGCGTTGCGGGCGTTCGGGTGGATCTGGTCCAACGGGAAGTCGCGGTACACGAAGCGAATGCGGTCTCCGTACTGGGCCATGAGCTGCGGAAGCGTCTGCTGGAAGAAGCGCCCGCAGTAGGGGCACTGGAAGTCGCTGAACTCGATGATGGTGACCGCGGCGTCTTCCGGGCCGCGCGCGGGGTCGTCGTCCACGCTCACGTCGACCACGGCTGGCGGGGTCGGCTGGCCGGCGATCTGCTGGGTCGCAGGCGAGGCGCCGCCCGTGGCCGCCACCGCGGGCTCGTCGTCCATCACCTCGCGGGTGTAGAAGCCCGCGAAGAACATCCCCGCCGCGAACAGGCTCACCAGCGCGGCCACGCCCGCGGAGATGGCGTAGATGCGCGCGAGGGATGGCGTCTTCGGCTCGGCGCGGCGCGGCCGCGCGTCGTCGGCAGTCCCGGCGACGAACGCGCTCCGGCTGACCACCGGCTCCGGCTCCACCGGCTGCTCTGCGGACGTGTTCGACGCGACGTCTCCGTCGGAAGCGGGCACGGCGACGCCCTCGGGAGCAGCGTCGGGCGCCCGCGGCGATTCGGCGAAGGAGGGCGACGCTTCGGGCGTCGGTGGCGGTTCGCCGAGAGGGGATGTGGGTTCCTGGCGCTCGTCTTGCACGGACACACCTCAGTGGGATGAACGGGCGGGGCACACGCAGTGTACCCGCGCCGCGCGCAGGCCTGCCACTCAGAGAACGTCGGCGGCCCCCGTCGATTACGCTCCGGCCTCCGGCGTGCCCTCAGCATGACCCGGTGCCCCACCACCACCGCGCCACGTCCGAGCGGGAGCGGGGGTTCGGTGTTCATGCCGGGTCCGAGCGGGAGGGGGATTAAGGGTCATGCTGAGCCCGAGCGCAGCGAGGGCGAAGCATCTCTCCTCGCCCACACCAAAACGAAACCCTTCAGCGAGAAGGGCTCCGTCGTCCTGCGAGGCGAGAGATGCTTCGGGCGCGACTCCGCCGCGCCCTCAGCATGACCCACTCCCGCCACCTCCGTCGTGCCGCGTCCGCGCGGGAGCGGGGGTTCGGCGTTAATGCTGAGCCTGAGCCGAACTTGGGTCTCCTGCCCGCCAGCGCTTCGCACTATCGCAGCTCGTACAGCACCGTGACCGTGACCACCACCTCGAGCTCGCCGGGCTGGATCGGCGTCTCGCCCGTCGCGGGCGCCTGCACCTCGCGGGCCGCGAAGGGAATCGGCGGCGGGAATCCAGAGATCGACTCGCTCACGCTCACCACATCGCCGAGCTCGACGCCGCCCGCCTCGGCGAGCACCTCCGCCTTCTCGCGGGCGTTCTCCATCGCGCGCCGTCGCGCCTCGTTCTGGAGGTCCGCCGGGTCGTCGATGGTGAACCGGAGGCTCTGCACCTGCGCCGCGTCGCCTCCAGCGGTCACCGCCGCGTCGATGATCTCGCCCGTCCGGTCGATGTCGCGGAGTTTCGCGGTCACGATGTTCGTGGCCCGGTACCCGCGGAGGCGTTGCCGGCCATCCTCGAAGTCGTACTGCGGCTCGATATTGAACAGCGTCGTCTGGATGTCCTTCTCGTCGACGTCGTTCGCCTTCAGGGCCTCGATCATCGCGGTCATGGCTTCGGCGGCGCGCTGGCGCGCCTCCGCCACGCTCGCCGCCTCGTGCGAAACGCCGAGCGTCACTTCGGCGACGTCGGGAGAGCCCGTCACGCGGCCCTCGCCCGTCACGCTCAACCCGGTGGCCTGTGGCGGCTGCTGGATGACCGTCTCCTCGGTGCAGGCGGACGCGGCGACCGTGACAGCGCCCAGCGCGGCGGTCAACGCCAACAGACGTAGCCTCATGTCAGTCCTCCTTCTCCCAGCTCGGCCGGTCTTACGGTCCACGTGCGGCCGATCGCGCTCGTCGCGAGAGGACCAACCAGACCAGGATCGAGACCGTCGCCGCCCCGACCACGCCCTCGGCGACCCGCAGCGGGAGCCGCCCGCCGCCCTCATCCGGCTCCCCGGCGGGCGCGGGGGCAGGCTTCGGAGCGCTCTCCTGCGGTGCCAGGGCGGCGCCGCCTTCCGCGGGCGGCGAGGCAGTGGGCTCGCCCGCGGCCGCGGCCATCGGCGCTTCCGGCGTGACCGCCTCGGCGAACGTCCGCGCCGTGTCCGACGCGGCTTCGGGCGCTCCGCCCATCTCTCGCGAAGGCCCGCGCGACGTCGCGACGTCGAAGGCGACGAGCCCGGCGAAGAGCACGACCGCCAGCGCTCCGGCGAGCTGCGCCACCGGATACGTCCGGCCCGGAGCCCGGCGCGGCGTCCGCTCCACCATCGCGGGCGTCAGACGGAACGACCGCGGCGCCTCAACCTCGCCCAGCGAGCGGAGGGCGCGACGCATCTCGCGCATCGCGGCGACGCTGTCGCGACAGCGCTCGCACGTCGCGAGGTGCGCTTCGATGCGCGCGGCGTCCGGCGACGCGCCCTCGGCGTAGTCGAGCAGCGCGTCCTCGCGGGGATGACCCCCCAGCGCGCGAACGATGCGCGAAACGGGCGTCACGACTCCTCCTGTCCGGCTGCCGGCGAGGCGGCCTCGGTCACGCTGGACCTCTCATCCGTAGGACGCGCCGCGGGGGCCGTCGGTTCCGCGCTCGGCCGGAGTCCCCGCAGGTGAGCGCGCAGCCGCTCCCGCGCCCGGAAGATGCGCGACTTCACGGTCCCGACGGAACATCCGAGCGCGGCCGCGACCTCTTCGTAGCGCAGGCCCTGCACGTCGGCGAGAACGACCGCCGCCCTCTGCTCCGGCGGCAGCAGCGCCAGCGCGCGCTCGAGCGCGGCCCGGAGCTCCGACCCGAGGGCGAGCTCCTCGGGCCCTGCCGCCGGGTCGGGGAGGTCGACGGCCCGAGGCTCGCCCTCGTGCTCGCGCTCGAGCGGCGACGTAGCGCGACGCTTGAGACGCCGCAGTTCGTCGATACTGATATTGGTGGCGATGCGCAGGAGCCACGAGCGGAACTGCCCGCCCCGAAAGTCGCCAAGCCGGCGGTATGCGGACAGAAACGCCTCCTGCGTCGCGTCTTCCGCCGCCTCGCGGCTGCCGAGCATTCTGAGGCAGAGGTTGTAGACCTGGCGTTGGTAGAGGTCGACGAGGCTGTTGAATGCGTCGAGATCGCCGGCGCGGGCGCGCTCGACGAGGGCGAGATCGTTGGCGGCTGGCTGGGTCAACGCGATGACACCCGGGCTCCCGACCGTCGCGGCGCATTGTAGCAGAGCCGCCGCGGCCCGCCGGCGAGCGTTCCCGCCGCCGCGCGGAAGGCAGGTGCTATACTTGGAGCGCACATCAGCATGACGTTCGCTTCCTCCTACCCGCCCGACCCCGACGCCGCACCCGACGGCGAGCGCGACCCGCGACGGGAGAGCCCGGTCCCGGACCCGCTCCCGACGAGCGAGCCGCTCACCGCGTTCGACGCGCCCGTGACGTTCTCGTTCCTCGACCCGCCGGCTTCGCACGCGGAGGAGCCGGCCGCGGCCGCGGTCGCCGCGCCGCCCGTCCGGACCGCCGTCAGGCGGCGGCGCTGGATTCGCGAGATTCTCGAGACGGTCGTGCTGGCGGCCGCCATCTTCCTGCTCGTCCGGGGCGCGGTCCAGAACTTTCGGGTCGAGGGGAGCAGCATGGACCCCAGCCTGGACAACGGCCAGTACCTCCTGGTGAACAAGGTCGTCTACTGTAAGTGGAACCTCGAGTGCACCGGGTGGAACCTGGACCGGATCTTCCCGTTCCTGAAGAACTTCGACGACTACATCTTCCATCCGCCCCAGCGGGGCGATGTCGTGGTCTTCCGCTTCCCGCAGGACCCCGAACGCGACTTCATCAAGCGTGTCGTGGGCGTTCCGGGCGACACCGTCGAAGTGCGCGACGGCACGGTGTTCATCAACGGCCGCGCCGCCGAGGAGAACTTCATCCTCGAGCGGCCGCGCTACAACTACGGCCCGGTGAAGGTTCCCGAAGGACAGTACTTCGTGCTCGGCGACAACCGGAACAACAGCTACGACTCCCACGTCTGGGGCATGCTGCCCGAGGAATACATCATCGGGAAGGCGTGGGTGTCGTACTGGCCGCTCTCCGAATTCGGGCTGGTCAACAACACCAGGCTCAAGCCGGCCGAGCCGGTGGCCACCGAGGCGCCGTGACGCCGTCGCACCCCGACCCCCTCGCGCTCTTCCGGGAAGCCGGCGCGTTCCTCGAGGGGCACTTCGAGCTCACGTCCGGCCGGCACTCGGGCCAGTATCTCGAGAAGTTCGCCCTGCTCCAGTGGGCGCGGTACACCGAGCCCCTGTGCGCGATGATCGCCGACCGCTTCCGCGACGCCGGCGTCCAGGTGGTCGCCGGGCCCACCACCGGCGGCATCATCCTGGCGTACGAAGTCGGACGCCTGCTGGGCGTGCGCGGCATCTTCGCCGAGAAGAACCCGCCGGAAGCAGGGGAAGGGCGCTCGTTCCAGCGCGGATTTCGCATCGAGCCGGGTGAGCGCGTCCTCGTGGTGGACGACATCCTGACGACCGGCGGCTCCATCCGCGAGGTGCTCGACGCCGTGCGCAGGGCCGGCGGCGACGTGGTAGGCGTCGGGGTACTGGCCGACCGCACGGCGGGGAACGTGGACTTCGGCGTGCCGCTCTACGCCTGCCTGTCGCTGGAGGTCGAGAGCTACCCGCCCGGCGACTGCCCCCTCTGCCGCGCCGGCGTGCCCCTGCAGAAGACGTAGGAGGTCTTCCATGTGGAGAATCATCTCTGGTGTCGCAGCGATCGCACTCGCGCTCAGCCTTCACCTTGGTACCACCAGCTTCGCCCAGGACGGCGGTCCGAGCGCAGACAGTGCGAAGGTGTCGGGCAAGATAGCGCCGACCGGACTGCAGGCGCCGGTTCCCCCGGGATCGAAGGTCCGCATCACGTCGCCGCGCATGGAGACGTGTGCAGAGGCTGACATCGCCGGCGACCTGACCTTCGATGTACCGCTTCCCGCCAGAAACGGATGCGTCCTGTCGCCGGGTGACAGCCTCGGCTTCTGGCTTGTCCGGCCGGATGGCAGCATCGAGCTTCTTTCGCCGGTTGGCGGGCCACAGCCGGCCTGGGCGCCGGGCGCGGACCTCCGCGTCGAGCTCGGCGCCGTGCCATGCCCGGAACCGTGCCAGCCCCCGGAAGTCGCGGGGCCTCCCGATGTCGAACTCCTGCCGCGAACGGGAACGGGAGATAGCGCAGGTGGGGACCTCCGATGGAAGGGGCCGCTCGCCGCAGCGCTGGCCGCACCGGCAATCATTGCCCTTGCCTACATCGGTCGCCGGAAGGCGTCGGCATAGCCGGCGCCCCGGCGACAGCGACTGATCGGGAGTAGGTGTGAATGAAGTCTCGACACGAGGCGCGAGCTCGGCGATTGACTGGAGTCCAGGCATGATTGGTACGCGCGTCGCCATCACGGCAGCGCTCGTGGCTGTGATCGCAGTGGTCGCCACAGTCAGTCCGTGGCGGGCGGCCAGCGCACAGTTCCCCTCGCCCACGCCTTCAGCAACGCCAGCGGCTACACCGAGCCCTGGCCTCGCCAAACCCACCGGGGTCGGGTATAACGACCGCGTTATCACGTGGAGGGACAACGCAACGGGCGAAGATGGGTATCGGGTACACGTAGAACTCGGCGGAAATGTAGGGGACTTCGAACTCCCTCCTAACACAACGAGATTCGTTCTGCCCGACGACTTTCAGCCCTACACGTGCCCTTCCGTGAACGTCACGGTAGTTGCCTTCAAGGGCGACATTACCAGCGAGCCCGACGGTTTCGCTATCGGCGTACTTTGTCCTCCGGAACTGCCGGCGACCCCTGTTCCAGCAGTCCTGCCCGGAACGGGCGCCGGCTTGCACGCGGCGCCACCCAGGAGTCTCGGCCCGGCCGGGCTAGCGGCCGCCGGCCTCGGTGTTGGGTTGCTGCTCTCGTGGGCGACGCTCCGCCGGGTGCGAGAGTAACCTGACGAACGCTTCAGTCAAACAGGAGGGGCGACGGTGCGTCGCCCCTCCTGTCCCTCGCGGGGCGGTCTTGCGACCCGGGCCTGCCGCGTGATGTCACCCCAGCTCCGCGAGCCGCTCGCGGAGGCTCGCGGCGCGGGCGCGCGCGTCGGCCAGCTTCGCCTCCTCTTTCGCCACCACCTCGCGCGGGGCGCGCGCGCGGAACTGCTCGTTCGCCAGCTTCGCTTCGAGCCGCGCGACCTCGCCCTCGGCGTC
>DATLZC010000049.1:0-2636 GCA_035574215.1 Dehalococcoidia bacterium
CGTGCTGATGGCTTCGCCGTGGCCGTGGCCGCCGATGGCGACGATGGTGCCCGAGAACGTCGCCCGCCAGTCCTTGTGCGTGTCGGAGTAGCCCGGCCCCATCGGCAGCTCCGAGTCGTTGCAGTTGTCGATGTCGAACCAGAGCGGGCGGACGGGCGTCACCCCGCTGGTCGTCCACTTGAAGGTGAACTCGAGATAGACAGTCTGCTCCATCATGGACATGTTCATGAAGTCCGTGATGAGCATCCACTTGTCGCTGGATCCCACGCGGTAGCCGTAGTTCTCGGCGGTGAGATCCATGATGGTGCGTTCGTTGCCGGAGGCGAAGATGCGCTCGTTGCCGCCCATGAGCGCGCCGAGCTGTTGCACCGGCCCACCGAAGAGGTTGGGCGGGCAGGTAGCGTCGCCTCTCGCCCGGCTCAACAGCACCATGTGGTGCAGCATGAGTTCGGTGTCGAAGTTCGCCGTGCTGCCGTCGGCGTACACGAGGTTCGGGATGATCGCCCCGATGTAGCAGTTGGTGCACGGCAGCGGAACCGACCGGTTGATGCACGTGACGCCGCCCAGCAACTGCAGGAGTACGCCACCGAGGCTGTAACAGTTATCGGTGGTTAGGAAGTTCTCCTGCTCGTCCATTGCGGGGATGGTATATGGTCCCCACCGCACGGTGGTGGTGTTCCACGTCGCGGCATGCGCGATGTCCGTCCGGCCACTGGCGTCGCGGCTCAGCATCGCGACCGCCGCCAGCAGCAGGCCGACTGCCAGAATGCCCAGGGTCCTTCGCACGCGAATCCTCCTCCTGACAAAGGACTTCAGGGTCTCGTGGATGAGCGCTCTCGATGGCGCCGCCGGGGCGAGCCGAGCCGCGCCGCCCACGACGGCCGTGTCCGCGGCCCGTGATGAGAGCGAGCGCGGGCCGCGTCTCGTGAGACTACGTGTGTTCGTCGACTCCCGGCGCGGCCCTCCTTTCTATGAGTAGAATCCTATTCACTACCGACCGCGGCTCGCTCTCCCACCGTCTGGTTAACGGGCGAGCGAAGCCGATGTCGCCTCGATGAGGAACCGGCGCACGTCCTCCCGCGAATACCGGTCCCGGTGCTCGAGCCAGTACGCCGCCATGTGCTGCGTCAGGCCCACCAGCGCTTGCGCCGTCAGCTCCGGGTCGAGCGGGATCATGGCGCCGGCCGCGATGGCCTCCTCGATGAGCGGCCTGAGCGTCGCGGCGTGAACGGAGAAGGCCCACGTCGAGAGCCGCCCTGCGGAGGTGTTCAGGGCGTCGGCTGCGCGTGTGAAGTAGAGGAATCCCTTCTCGTTCTCCTCGACGAAGTCCAGGTACACGTCCAGCCCTCGCGCGAGCCGCTCCATGACCGGCCCTTCCGTGGCGTAGGCCTGCTCAAGGCGCGCCCGCAGCCGCTCCGTGTACTCCGTCACCAGCGCGACGAACAGGTCCGCCTTGCTTTCGAAGTACAGATAGAACGTGCCGACCGACAGCCCCGCCCGTTCGACGATCTCCTCGATGCGCAGGTCCGGGAACCCGTACTCCCGGATGAGCTCCACCGCCGCCGTCATCAAGCGCTCGCGGACCTCCGGATTCGGGGTCTGGAGCTTCCTTCGGGGTCGCGGCGGGCGCCTCGTGGGCCGGATGGCCGACATGATGAATGCAACTGTACTCATTTCCTTTCGTTTGTCAAGCCTGAGGGGACGAATTTCTCCGCCCCTTTGGGGCATTCGCCTCAGAAGGTGACGGAGGACGCCGCTCAACGCCGCCGGCCCGATGTTCCCGACCGGGCCTGTCGGGCATGACGGCTCGCTAGCCGCCTCCATCATTTGCACAGAACGGGACCCGGCCATGCCAGGCCACATTACACCGTAGAGGAGGTGTCATGATCACAAGATAATTCCATCCGGCAAGATGATTCCGCCGGCGCGTCTTATTCGACCGTGCGACGTCGTCGGTCGTTGAGACCGGTACGCTGGGTCACGCCGCTGCGTACACTGGACCGGGAGGTCCACCACAGGAAGGAAGCGCCATGCGAACGAGACGCATCCTCGGCCTCCTGGCGCTGATTGCGATCCTCGGCGGGGTCGGTTTCGGCGCCGGGCGATTTCTCCTAGATCGGGGCGGCACTGAGGCCCAGAGCCCTGAGACGCCCCGCTTCACGCCCCAACTTGAACGGCTGCTGGAGGAAGAGAAGCAGAAGCCTCGATTCACCGGCGAGATCCTCGGCATCTACATCGCGCCGCAGGAGGGCCAGATTCCCCCGGAGTACCTCCCCGCAAAGGCGCTCTGCACCAGCGGCTCCACGGAGCTTCCTTGGGAAGATGGAAAGGTGATGGACTTTCCGCGGACCCTAGTTCTGCCACCCGAATATGAGCAAGTGGAAGGGCCGAGTTCGGGAGTCTTCTCATGCAACGGCGTGGTTACGCACGTCAACCGTGAATGCCTCTTTCGAGGAGTGAGCGGACTCCCCGCCAACATCATCATCGGGCGCACCATCAACCGGGGAGAAAAGATCGATGCCGCCGCCGAGCGCATCTCGGTGGCGGTAATCGGTGGGCGCCGGGCCATCGTCGTGAAACCGGTCACGGCCGACGCCACGGCGCAGACCGCCGAGATCATCTTCCCCGAACCCTTC
>DATLZC010000050.1:0-25529 GCA_035574215.1 Dehalococcoidia bacterium
CACGACGCTACCTCCACGAGTCGCGCTCCGGACAGCACAAAGACCAGAGGCCACGGCCCCTGGTCTCAGGCTGACCTCTCCTTCTTATGCCTACGGGGTTAGCTGCCGGGTTCGGCTCAAAGGAGTTCGCCTACCCGTCGAACCGACGGGATTCACCCCTGGGAGATGGTTCCCCCGTCCCGCCCGAGGGCGGGTTCGGCTCTGTTCAGTTGTCCGAAAACCAGCCTACCCCCCACCCGTCGGCGTGTCAACGTTGTGACGCAGGGGACGAATCGGCTCCTTCGCCCACGCCCGCAAACCGCTCCATGAGCCGCATGGCGATGAAGCAGGGAATGGCCACTGCCATGATCGGGAGGCCGACCCAGTAGCCTCCCAGAAGAATGAACAACCCCAGCGCGACGGACACGCCCATGCCCAACACGGACGCGATGCGAACGACGACGACGTAGGCGGGCACCTGTGGATCCATCGGCGGCTCCGGCGATGCGGCGCTCGGCCGGCGAGACCTCGGAGGCTCCACCCGACCTCCCTGGCCGCGCAACGTACGACCCATGATATCGCCTGGGGCGCCTTACCCGAAGGCTCGCGCCGCGATGGCGGGCCGTCGGAGAGCCGGCGCTCCCTCCAGCGGCTCGATCTCGACCCGGGTGTCCCGGTCGTTGTGGCCGGGCTGCAGGATGGCAGGGGCCGGGTGGATGTGGAAGTAGCCTCCCGCGAGCTCGACCGGGTTCATGGGCGTGGGGATGACGTTGCGGTGGCCGATGTTGCCATCGAACTGGTAGTTCTCCCAGGCGTGGTACAGGATGACCTGCCCCGGGCGCACCGACGGCGCGACCTTCGCCCGGATGCGGAACTCGCCGATGTCGTTGTAGACCCGCACCATCGCGCCGTCCTCGATCCCGCGAGCGCGGGCGTCCGCGGGAGAGACGAACAGCGCCGGCTCGCCGCGCTCCAGGTGCAGCATGAGGGGATTCGTCCGGAACGTGCCGTGGATGCTGTGCCGGTTGTGCCCGCCCGTCATCGTCAGCGGATAACTGCCGCCCGCGCTCGGCGGCTCCTTGTGCGTCGGCAGCGCTTCGCCCAGCTCCAGGTACCACGGATGGTCGATGTAGAACTGGATCCGTCGGGTGAGCGTGGGCCAGGGGCGCTTGCGTTGGATGCGCCAGGTGTGAGGCACGAACGGCTCGTCAGGCCGCATGTCGCCGGCGTTCGCGACGTTCGCCGGGTGTGACCCGAGGCCCGTGAACCGGGCGAACCCACGGCGCTTGAACGCCTCCCAGTCGCGCATGCCGATGTGGGGCGAGGCGTCGACCACCGCCTTCGCGACGCGCTCCTGGTCGGCAGGGCCGAACGCACCGTCGAACGTGAGGTCGCGCGCCAGACGGTCGAGCCGCCGCTTCCGGCCGTCGGCGCCCACGCAGGCCGTGAGCCCCCGCTCGCGCGCCCGCTCCTCGACCTTCTTCGCGAGCAGCGTCATGATCTCCCATTCCGGTTTGGCTTCGCCCGCCGGGGGCGCAGCGGCGTTCGTGACGTGCGCGAAGGGCGCGAGCGGGGTGTACCAGTCGTTGACGTCGCACTTCTCGTACGAGGCCGCCGCCGGCAGGACGTAGTCGGCGTACATCGCGGTGCTGCTGAGCCGGATATCAGTGACGACGAACAGGTCCAGGTTGGGAATGAGCGCCTCGAACAGGCGATGCCCGCCCCGCACCCGCCGGAGCGGGTTGCTCGCCGATGTGAACAGCGCTCGCGGCGGCGTGGCCGGGGGCGGACGCTGCCACCCCTTACGGACCGCCTCCTCGAGATAGTCGTCCACGTTGCGCTTCAGGTGGGGGTCCCACTCGCGGCTGCGCCCGCTCAGCGCCCGCAAGCCGCCGTGGTGATACCAGAACAGGACCGCGCTCGCGCCGCCCCAGACGCCCGCCTCGCGCCCGAGCTGGAACAGCGCGAGGTCGTCCGGATACCCCTTGAGCCGCAGCCAGAGGTACCGCGGCAGGACGGGCAGGAGCATCTTCAGGGCGTCGAGTCGCCCCAGCCGGCGCCGGTACGGCATACTGAGCGTCCCCTCGACGATGAAGAACGGCAACGTGTCGTACCCCGCGCCCGGCCGGCCCATCTGGCCGCACAGGGCGAACACCAGAATCTGGGCCCGCATCATCAGGTCGCCGTGGTAGTTCTTGGACAGCGACGCCCCGGCCACGCACGAGGCCGCCCTGGCCGTGGCGATGTCCCGCGCCAGCCGCCGGATCGTGTCGGGATGTACGCCGCACACCGGCCCGGCGATGTCCGGCGTGTACGCCGCGTCGAGCCGCTCCTTCAGGAGCTGGAACATCGGCTTCACACGGACGACGCCGTCACGCGTCCGGACCTCGTACTCGCCTTCCAACGCCAGGACCAGTGGCCCGAGCCGCAGCGTCCTTCGAGGCGCCGGCGCGATGCGCCCGGTCCGCTCGTCGGCCATGTAGAAGACGTCATCCTTGCCGCGGCGGCGCAGGTCAGACTCTCGCAGGAATCTCCCGTTGTCCAGACGCACCAACAGCGAAAGGTCCGTCTGCTCACGCACGAACGCGGCGTCGTATCGCCTTTCGGCGATGATGACCTGCGCCATGGCGAGCGCGAGCGCCGCGTCCGTGCCCGGGCGCACCGAAATCCAGCGGTCGGCGTGGACGGCCGATGCATTGAAGTCTGGGCTGATGGCGACGATGCGGGCGCCTCGATATCGCGCCTCGGTGAGGAAGTGGAAGTTGGGAATCTGGGTATAGGCCGGGTTCCCGCCCCAGATGAGGATCAGGTCCGAATTGAAGTAATCGTCTGCCGACCGGCTTGCGACGGGCACGCCGAATGTGACGGCGGCGCCCTGCTGCTCATCCCCCACCTCCGTGTTCAGGTCGAGCACCGTCGCTCCGAGCAGATGGGCGAACCGGTGCACCGCGAGCCACGAGGCGACGCCCGTGGCGTTTCCTTCGAAAACGACGGCCTGCGGCCCCTCTCGGGCGAGGATGTCGACCAGCCGGTCGGCGATGTCGGAGAGCGCCTGGTCCCAGCTCACCCGCTCCCATCGCCCCTCGCCGCGCTCACCCGCGCGCCGCAACGGGTGCGTGACCCGCGCCAGATGGGACTGGGTGACCGTATAACAGGCGCCCTTCTGGCAGCCCCGAGGGTTGAAGTCGGGGACGAACTCGTTCGTAGGCGGGTACTCGCCTGCGACCTCCTCAAAGACCGGCGCTCCGTCCCGCACGAAGACGTTGTACGCGCAGCTCCGCTGATACCAGCAGTTCAGGAGGTGGGTTCCCCTGACGACGCGGTCCCACCGCCAGCGCGCGCGATAGCGGTCCAGGGCGCTCGATGCGTGTTCGCAGGTCTCGGGCTGATCCGCGGACGATGAGGGTCGGTCGAGTGACGCCATGCGCTGGCCCTCGTGAGTGGTGCTCTCACTCTGTGGCGACACCCGCGGATGCCCGGAGTCTACACAGGAGCGGCCGGCGGGACAACGTGACGCCGCCCGCCCGCGATGGCCTTGAGGCGGAAGGGCGGTGGTGGGGGCTCCTCGGATTCGGCGGGCGACGAGGCCTTGGTCGGGGAGGCCGGATTCGAACCGGCGACCTCCTGGTCCCAAACCAGGCGCGCTATCCGAGCTGCGCCACTCCCCGGTAGCGCCTCAGCTTACCGGCGGGCCCTTGGGCGGGTCAACGTGAGCCCGCCGCGCGATCGCGCAGCGCCAGCCCCCGGACGTCGGCGACGGACGATGCGCCGCTGGCCTCGAGGAGCGCCTGCAGTCCGCGCAAGACCTCGAGCGGGGCGTACGGGTTCGCGAACGTCGCCGTCCCGACCTGCACGGCGCTGGCGCCCGCTTCCAGGTACTCGAGCGCGTCTTCGCCGGTCATCACGCCGCCGCAGCCGACGATGGGAACGTCCACCGCGCGCGCCACCTGATACACCATGCGAAGCCCCACCGGCTTGATCGCCGGACCCGACAGCCCGGCGAAGGTCGCCCCGATCACCGGGCGGCCTCGCCGGGCGTCGACGGCCATCGCCTGCAGCGTGTTGATGACGCACAGTGCGCTCGCGCCTGCGTCGACCACGGCTCGCGCCACGCTGACGATGTCAGCCACGTTCGGCGTCAGCTTCACGATCACGGGGAGCGTCGTCGCCCGCACGACCGCATCGGTCACTGCGGCCGCGGCGTCGGGGTCCTGCCCGAACTCCATCCCGCCGCGCTGCGCGTTCGGGCTGCTGATGTTCACCTCGATGCCGGCTACCCCCGGAACCCCGTCGAGCCGTTCGGCCACGGCCGCGTACTCCTCGGGCGTGGCGCCGAGCACACTGACGATGACCGGCACACTCCACCGAGCCCAGACGGGCGCGTACCGCTCGACCACGACATCGACGCCGGGATTCTGCAGTCCGATGGAGTTCAGCATCCCGGCGGGCGTCTCGGCCGTGCGCGTCTGTGGATTGCCGGAGCGGAGACGCAGCGTCGTCGACTTCGTCACCACGGCGCCGAGCTCGTTGACGTCGAAGAAGGGCCAGTCGATTCCGTACCCGAACGTTCCGGATGCCGTCATCACCGGGTTCCGGAGCAACAGCCCCTGCTTGCGTCCGGGGGCGAGGTCGACGGAGAGGTCGAGGGTCATCGCGCGCAGGATAGCGCACCGCGACCTTATGGCGGCGGGATGAGGGCCGCGAGCTCCCGCATGCGCTCGGCGAACCGCTCCCGCTCTTCGTTGTCGGCGGGCCGCGGCCGATCCGTCGCGGGGTCGAGCACCACAGGCGTCGTCTCGTACCCCAGCACAGCGGTCTTGGAGAGCCGGACGGTGAGGATCATGGAAAAGATCGGTTCCGGGCCCATGTTCGCCAGGTCCACTTCGTCTAGGTCGAAGACGAAGTTGCCGAGGCTGTACGCGATGACGCCCCCGCCGTAGCGCTCGACGCCCTGGAGCACGTGCGGGTGATGTCCGAGCACCACCGAGGCGCCAGCGTCGATGGCCGTGCGCGCGAGCGACACCTGCAGCGCGTTGGGCGCGTCGCGGTACTCGTCGCCGAAGTGAAAGGACACGATGACGTGATCGGCCCGGGCCTTCGCTGCGGCCACGTCGCGCCGGACCGCCTGTTCGGTCGCCCAGGCGACGCCCGGCTTGCCAGGCCCCGCGGCGAGCTCGCGCGTGTCGAACGCGGCCTCCGGCGGCACGTTCGCGTATGCGAGGAACGCCAGTCGCACGCCCTTCACCTCGAGGATCGCGGGAGCGTACGCCGCAGGCTCGTCCACGGCCGCGCCGACGTGCGCGATGCCGTTCAGCGAGGCTGTGAGCATGGTGTCTACGAGACCGTCGGGGCCGTAGTCCAGCGTGTGGTTATTGGCGAGCGACACGATGTCGACGCCTCCGTCGATGAGCGCTCGCACGTGCTCCGGGGGATTTCTGAACACGTAGGACTTCTGGATGGGCGCGCCGCGCCGCGCGAGCACGCCTTCCAGGTTCGCGAACGACACGTCCGCGTTCCCGTAGGCGTCCCGGACGAGCTCGAACGGATACGCTGGCCCGTAGGTGTCGATGCGCTCAGCGAGCTCGCGCGCCAGCGCGACGTCTCCAACCGCGTTCAGCGTGACGACCCCGGGCGGACCCGACGGTGTCGGCGACGGCTCCTCTGAGGCCCGCACGCCCGTATCGATGACGATACGGACGTTCGTCGTCCTCCCGGCCAGCACTTCGACGCCCTCAGCGGGAACGGCGACACTTTCGATATTCTCGAGGTCTGGCCGGATGTCGTACACACCCGGCGGCAGGTCGATGCTGAACAGGCCATCGCCGTCGGTCTCGGCCGTCCGCACCACGTGTCCGGTGCCCGCGCGGAAGACGCGGAGTGTCCGATGCTCGACAGGCGCGTCGGGACATGGCGTGCCTGGGCCTTCGACCGGGCAGGCGGGCGCGCGAACGATGACGCCCGCGACGACGCCGCGCTCGGCGTCGCTGTCACCGCCAGCGCAGGCAGCCGCGAGCGCGGCGAGCGCGAAGACGGGGAGGAGGCTAGCTAACCTTGACCACACGAGCCCGGTAGATGTCCTCCAGGGCCCTGAGCTGCGTCAGCGCCTCGGGCGGCATGGGGTCGTCCAGCCCCAGGGCCATCAGGGCTCTCCCGCGCACTGCCGTCCGCCCGAGGTGCATGCCGCTGATGTTGACGTTGTAGCTGCCGAGCAGGGTGCCGACCTTGCCGACCATGCCGGGCCGGTCCAGGTTCTCGCAGAGCAGCAGATACGACACGTTGGTCGGAATGTCGACCCAGAAGCCGTCGATGCGAACGACCCGCGGTCCGTCGTGCGCCAGCGTCCCCGAGACGATCGCGTCTTCCCCGCCGCTCGTGTGAATGCGGACCGTCACGAGATTCGTGAAGACCTCACCTCCGGGGCTTGTCCGCTCGACAATCCGGATCCCGCGCTGTTCCGCGATCAGCATGGCGTTGACGAGCGTCACCTTTTCCTCCGAGACGGGCCCCAGCAGCCCCTTGATCACGGAAGCGCGCAGCGGTGTCGTGTCGTAGTTGGCGATGTCGCCCTCGTACTCGATTTCGACGCGCTCGAGTTGGCCTTCGGCGAGCTGAGTGGCCAGCGACGCCACCTTCTCGGCGACGACCAGGTACGGTCCGATGACCGCCATCGTTTCCACCGGGATCATGGGGGCGTTGACGGCGTAAAGCGCAGGTTGGCCCCGCAGCACCGCCAGCACCTGCTCCGCCACATCGATGGCGACGCGCTCCTGCGCTTCGCGGGTGGACGCGCCCAGATGGGGGGTCACAATGATGCGCGGCTCTCCAAAGAAGGGGTGGTCCGGTGGGGCCGGCTCCTCGGCGAAGACGTCGATGGCGGCGCCGGCGATGACACCGCGGCGCACCGCATCGAGCAGCGCGGCCTCGTCGACGAGTCCCCCGCGCGCGGTGTTGATGAGCCGCGCCGTCGGCTTCATCTTCGCGAGCTGCGCGGCCCCGATGAGGCCCCGGGTGGCCTCCGTCAGGATCGTGTGCAGCGTGACGAAATCGCTCCGCGCCAGGAGGTCGTCCAGCGTCACCAGGTCCACCCCAAGCACCGACGCCCGCTCAGGTGAGACGAAGGGATCGTAAGCCAGCACCTGCATCTCGAGCCCTCTGGCGCGGCGCGCCACCTCCGAGCCGACCTGCCCCAGCCCTACGATGCCCAGTGTCTTGCCCCGCAGCTCGACACCGATAAACTTGCTCCGCTCCCACCTGCCCGAGCGCAGCGAGGCGTCGGCCTGCGGGATGTTCCGCGCCAGCGCGCAGAGCAACGCGATGGTGTGCTCGGCCGCCGACACGATGTTCCCCAGCGGGGCGTTGACCACCACGATACCCCGCTCCGTCGCCGCCTCCAGGTCGATGTTGTCGACGCCCACTCCGGCGCGCCCGATGACCTGGAGGTTGTGCCCTGCCTCGATCACCTCGCGCGTCACCTTGGTCTCGCTGCGGACGACGAGCGCGTCGTAGCCGTCGATGGCGGCGACGAGCTCGGGTCCGCGCAGCCCGAGGCGCACGTCGACCTCGGCCTGGCGCGAAAGCAGCTCGAGCCCTGCGTCCGCCAGGGGGTCGGTCACGAGAACACGCCGATGCTGATCGTTCATCTTCCGTCGCGCTCGCTCGCTAACGCTGAAGGGCAACCACCCGGGTTGCCCTTCAGAAGGATACGCCGCTTCTGACCGGGTGGCTAGCCGCCAGTGACGGCTCCCACTCCGGAGGCGCTGAACCCGACGCGCTCGAGGGCGAGCTTCATCTTCGCCAGGGCGTCCTCGATGTCCGCCTCCGTGCAGTACCCCAGATGGCCCAGGCGCCAGATTTTCCCGGTGAGCGGACCCTGTCCGCCTCCGATGACGACGTCGTACTCCTCGCGCAGCAGTTTCGACACCGCGGGGCCGTCGACGCCCTCCGGCACGACGATGGCCGTCACGGTGTTCGATCGCCACGCGGGGTTCTTCACCAAAAGCTCGAGCCCCAGCGATTCGACGCCCGCCCGGGCGAGGTCAGCGATGCGCTGGTGCCGCGCCACGATGCGGTCGATGCCCTCCTCGACGAGCCGCTGCAACGCCACGTCCAAGGCAAAGAACACGCTGATGGCGGGCGTCCACGGAGTCTGCCCTTTGTCGAAGAAGTCCTTCGCCTTCTTCAGGTCGAAGTAGAAGCGCGGCATGCGCGCCGTTTCGTACGCCTTCCACGCCCGCTCGCTGACCGACACCATGGCGAGACCGGGCGGCACCATCCACCCCTTCTGCGAGCCGGTGCCGACCACGTCCAGCCCCCACTCGTCCACCGGGAGACGGATCGAACCGAGGCTACTGATGGCGTCGACGATCGACAGCTTGCCGTGCTTGTTGATCACCGCCGCCAGCGCCTCGAGGTCGTTGGTCACGCCGGTCGAGGTCTCGTTGTGCGTGACGAGCACGGCCTTGACGTCGGGGTTCGCCGCCAGCGCCGCGTCGAGCTGCGCCGGGTCCGCCGCCTCGCCGAGCGGGAACGATAGCTTCGTCACCCGCGCGCCGTAGGTCTCGCAAATCTGCGCGAACCGGTCGCCGAACACGCCGATGGAGACGACGATGACGTGATCGCCCGGAGAGAGGAAGTTCACGACCATCGCCTCCATGGCGCCGGTTCCGCCCGACGTGAGGATGAGCACGTCGTTCTTCGTCTGGAACAGCGTCTGGAGATTGGAGGTCACCCGCTTGAGGATCGTGGCGAACTCGGGGCCGCGATGGTTGATCATCTGGCGGCTCATCGCCTGAAGGACGTCGTCCGGGCACGGCGTGGGGCCCGGGATGCGCAGGTTCGTCACCGGGTTCCTCCTCGGGGAATGCTGGCCGTATGATACTGCTTTCACAAAGTCTCCGGCAAGCTGAACGTCATCGCACCGGACGTCGCACCGATTCGCTACACTCCCGTCGAGATGTCATCGCCCAACCCGCTCCGGGCGCTTCCCTCCGTCGACCGCGTGCTCGCCGACCCGCGGCTCGAGCCCTACCTCCGTCGTCTGCGCCCGGACGTCGTCACCGACATCGTGAGGCGCGAGCTCGCCCGCATCCGGGACGCGATGCGCGCGGGGGAGCGCCGCGAGCCGCCGGATGACGTCGCCGCGGGTGTCGTCGCCCGGCTCGACGCGCTGACGGCGCCCTCGTTGCGCAGGGTCGTCAACGCCACCGGCGTCATCCTGCACACGAACCTCGGGCGCGCCCCGCTCGCCGACGAGGCCCTCGAGGCGATGGCGCTGGCCTCGGCGGGATACAGCAACCTCGAGTTCGATCTCCACGAAGGCGTTCGCGGGTCGCGCTTCGTGCACCTCGAAGCGGCGCTCACCGCCCTCACGGGCGCCCAGGCCGCTATCGCCGTCAACAACAACGCCGCCGCCGTCCTTCTCGCCCTCGCCGCCCTCTGTCGCGACCGCGAGGTCATCGTCTCTCGGGGCCAGCTCGTCGAGATCGGGGGCGGCTTCCGCATCCCGGACGTGATGCGCCAGTCGGGGGCGATCCTGGTGGAGGTGGGAACAACGAACCGCACCCGGCTCGCCGACTACGCCAACGCCATCACGGAGCGCACGGCGGCCCTGTTGCGCGTCCACGCCAGCAACTTCCGCATCGTCGGCTTCACCGAGACCGTGCCTATCGAGGCGCTGGCCTCCCTCGCCCGCGAACGGGGACTGCTGCTCATCGACGACCTGGGGTCCGGCGCGCTGCTCGACACCGCGGCCTACGGGCTCGCGCACGAGCCCATGCCTCAGGAGAGCGTGGCCGCGGGCGCCGACGTCGTGCTGTTCTCCGGGGACAAGCTGCTGGGCGGCCCGCAGGCGGGCATCGCCGTCGGCCGGCGCGACCCCATCGAGCGGATGCGACGCCATCCGCTGGCCCGCGCCGTGCGTATGGACAAGGCGTCCATCGCCGGGCTCGCGGCGACGCTCCAGCTCTACCTGGCGGGACAGGCGGCCGCCCGCGTGCCCGTCTGGCGCATGATCGCGACGCCCGTCCCCGCCATCGCCCGCCGGGCCCGGCGATGGGCCAGAGAGGTCGGCGGAGGGGCTACCGTCATCGAGAGCCGGTCGATGGTAGGAGGCGGCTCCCTCCCCGAAGAGAGCCTGCCGACGCGTGCCCTGGCGGTGGAGCCGCCGGCGGGCGTCTCGGCCGACGAGCTGGCGCAACGGTTGCGCCGCCACGACCCGCCCGTCATCGCCCGCATCGAACGCGACCGCCTGGTGCTCGACCCGCGCACCGTCGACCCGCGCGACGACGCCGTCGTCATCGCCGCCCTGCGCGCCGCCACCGCCGCCGGGTAACGGCTCGAGGCCCGGGCGTCTGGCCGTAAAGAAGCCCGGCCCCTATCCGCTGAGCTGCGGAACGCACGCCATGAAGGCGACAGTTCGGGCCCGGGCCGATTCCATTGTCAGTATCGGCCGTCACGATATCGTTGTCAATATGAGTACACGACGGGTGCGGCCCCGCAGGGGCGACCGCACGCCCCTCACGCCGGGGCCCCGACGTGGCGGAGCTGGGGGATGACGCGCGAGGCCATGAGCTCCATGCACCGCAGCACCTTCTGGTGCGCGAGCCCGCCGATGCGCGTCCACGCCAGATACGTCGTGAAGCCGCACAGCTCAGCGATCTGCCCGATGCGGTCCACCACCTGATCGGGGCTCCCGCACACGACCGCGCCGGCCTGCACCACGGCGTCCCACTCGACGACTTCGAGGAAGTCCCGCGCGCGGGTGTACAGCTCGTACGTCGGCACCGGGTCCTGCCCCCGGGGCGGCGCGATGTACTTCGCGAACGTCCGGTAGTACCACATGACGGCGTCCCGGAAGTCCGCCAGCGCCTCCTGCGTCGTCTCCGCGACGTACGTCATCGTGAGCGCGGCGATCTCGTACCGGGCAGGGTCGCGCCCGTGGTCGCGCAGCGCCTGGCGGTACTGCTCGATGTGCTCGGCGCCGGAGTTCACGTTGAAGCCGAACACCGGCGCGCACATCAGGTTGAAGCCGTACCGTCCGCAGAGCTCGAACGTCTCCGCCGACAGCGACGCCATCCAGATGGGCGGATGCGGCTTCTGCAACGGCTTCGGCCGGACGCAGAGGTCGCGCACCTGATAGAACTCGCCGTCGTAGCTGAACCGCTCCTCCGTCCACGCCTTCTGGATGATCTCCACCGACTCGTGAAAGATGTCGCGCGACCGCGTCTGGTCGACGCCGTAGCCGGCGAACTCGTGCGGCTGGTAGCCCCGGCCGACGCCGAGGTCGACGCGGCCGTTGGACATGAGGTCGAGGATGGCGTAGTCCTCGGCGACACGGATGGGATGGTTCAGGGGCAGGACGACCACGCCCGTCCCCAGGCGGATGCGCTTGGTGCGGGCAGCCAGCGCGGCGAGCGTGACGGCGGGGGAAGCGCAGTAGCCGTACTCGCTGAAGTGGTGCTCCGCGGGCCACACGGAATCGAAGCCGTAGTCCTCGGCCCGCGCCATGATGTCGAGCTGTTCGTCGACGATCTCCTTCTCGGTGCGGCCCATGGGGTTTTCGAACAGATGCAATTGCCCGAACTTCATCGCTCCCTCCTGGCGCCGTGCGGCGTGACGCCAGTACCGCACACTGGCGAGCGTTGCGTCAAGAGGGGCAGACGCATCAGGAGCTCGACGGCCGCGAGCCGGCGCCGGGGGGCTTCGGAGGCGCGATGGGGGCTTGACGGAAGTAGGACGTTTGTTCTATTCTCGGATTGCATCCCGCCGCGCTTCGCGGCGAGCGGCCCCGCCATCGAGGAAGCCCCGTGCGCGTCGCCTGCGTGTACGTCCCTCATCTCCCCGTCGTCGTCGAGCGCGCCGCCCGGCCCGATCTCGACGGCCGGCCCGTCGTCATCGGCGACCGGAAGATCGTGCACGACTGCTCGGGCGAGGCCGCCGCGGCGGGCGTCACGCCGGGCATGGCCATCCGCGAAGCGCTCGCCCGTCGTCCCGACGCCGTCTTCCTTCCGCCCGCGCCCGATCGGTACGAGCGCGCCTTCGAGCAGGCCACCGCCGCGCTCGAGCGCGTGAGCCCTATCGTCGAGCCGCGCCGTCCCGACCGCTGGTACGTCGACCTCCGCGGCCTCGACGCCCACTACCCCGACGCCTTCGCCCTCGCGGGAGCGCTCGTGAGGGCGGCGCGCGACGCGACGGGGCTGCTCCCCTCGGCGGGCGTGGGCGGCGGGAAGTTCGTCGCCTGGGCCGCCGCCGTCACCACCGAGCCCGGCGACGCCTGCGTCGTCACCCCCGGACGCGAGGAGGCCTTCCTCGCTCCGCTGGACATCGAACTCTTGCCCGTCTCCGGGCAGACGGTCGCCCGCCTGCGGAGGCTCGCCCTGCATCGCATCGGCGACCTCGCCGCCATCGGCGCGGGGCCGCTTCAGGCGCAGTTCGGGGTCGAAGGGAGACGCCTGTGGGAGCTGGCGCGCGGCGTCGACCCCGAACCCGTCGTCGGACGCGTCCCACGCGAGGCGCTCATCGAGACGCACCGGTTCGACGCGCCCACCGCCAACGCCGGGGCGCTGGTGGCCGCGGGCCAGCAGCTCCTGCGGCGGCTGCTCCGCCGCCTGGCCCATCGCGCCGCCCGCGTCATGATCCTGACGCTCTCGAACCGGGGCGAAGTCATCTGGGAGCGCCGGGAGACGCTGCGCGACGCGACGAATCACCCCCAACGGCTCGATCTGTTGCTCCGCACCCGTCTGACGTTTCTGACGCTTCCCGAGCCGGCGGACGAGCTCCGCATCTCGCTCGAAGGTCTCTGCGCCGAAGGCGGACGGCAGGGCAGCCTGCTGCCGGACGCGCGCGAGACCGAACGGCAGATCGCGGAGGCGGTGCGCCAGTTGCGCGCCCGCTACGGACGCCCGGCGCTCTACAAGATCGTGGAGGTGGACCCATGCTCGCCGCATCCGGAGGAACGGAGGGCGCTCCTGCCGCTCGACGTCTGAACGAACCTCGGCCGGTGGAAGCGCTCGTTGGCGACGACGGGCTGCCGCGCGAGGTCCGCTTGCGCGGCCGGTGCCTGGCGGTGGTGGCGCGCAGCCGGCCCTGGCGCACCGACGACCGCTGGTGGACCCCGGAGCCCATCTCGCGCCTCTACGTCCGCCTGACGCTCGAGGACGGCCGTTCGCTCACGGTGTTCCGCGACCTCTTCGGCGGGGGATGGTACGAGCAACGGTATGGGTGAGACCTACGTCGAGCTCCACTGCCACTCCTGCTTCTCGTTCCGGGAAGGCGCGTCCACGCCGCTCGAGCTGACGCTCCGCGCCCGGCAGCTCGGCTATCCAGCCCTCGCTCTCACCGACCACGACCGGCTGGCCGGCGTCATGGAGTTCGCCCACGCCGCCGAAGCCTGGGGCGTGCGTCCTATCTACGGCGCCGAGGTCACCCTCCGGGACGGCGCTCACCTCACCCTGCTGGCCGAGACGCCCCGCGGCTACGCCAATCTGTCGCGCCTCCTCACCCTGAGCCATCTCGAGAGCGAGCGTGACCATCCCGCGCTCGACCCCGCCCATCTCGAGACCCATCGCGAAGGGCTCCTCGTGCTCACGGGGTGCCGCGAGGGCCCGGTCTCCCGGCTCGTCGCCGAGGGCCGCGAGCGTGAGGCGGCCGCCGCGCTCGACCGCCTGGTCAGCGTGTTCGGACGCGATCGGGTCTGGGTCGAGCTGCAGGATAACCTCGTGTACGGGGACGAACAGCGGATCGAAGGGCTGGTGGCGCTCGCCCGGCGCTTCGGGCTGGGATATGTCGCCACCAACAACGCGCACTACCACGTCCGCGAACGCCACCGCCTGCAGGATGTGCTCGTCGCCACGCGGCATCGCACGACCCTCGACGGCAGTCAGCGCCAGCGGCGCCCCAACAGCGAGTTCTACCTGAAGGCGCCCGAGGAGATGCGCCGTCTGTTCGACGGCCTGGAGGAGGCCGTCGACGCCACCTTGATCGTCGCCGACCGCTGCCGGGTCCGGCTCCCCGACGATCTCACCTATCGCTTCCCGGACTACGTCCCTCCTGATGGCCGCACCGCGGAGGAATTTTTGATCGACCTCTGCCACCGGCGACTGCGCGAGCTGTACGGCCCAGCCGCCGCCCGGTTCGAGGAGCGCCTGAACAGCGAGCTCCGGCTCATCATCGACCACGGCCAGGCAGGCCTCTTCCTCTCCCACTGGGATCTGGTGCGCGAGGCGCACGAGCGCGACTTCCCCGTGCGCGGCCGCGGCTCTTCCGTCGGCTCCCTCGTCTGCTACCTGCTCGGCCTGTCGGGCATCGACCCCCTGAAGTACGACCTGTTCGCCGGACGGTTCCTGAACGAAGCGCGTGAACGAGAGGACCCGCCCGACATCGACCTCGATTTCGCCAGGGACGCCCGGGAGGAGATGTTCCGGCTCATCTTCGAGCGCTACGGCCCGCACCGGGCGGCGCTGGTCGCGAACCAGATCACCTACCGCTATCCGCAGGCGGTCCGCGACGTAGGAAAGGCGCTGGGGCTCCCCGCAGCCGACATCGACCGCCTGGCGAAGCGTCTGCGCGGCCGCTTCGCCGAGGGGATCGAGGCCGAAATGCGGAAGCAGCCCGATCTCGCCGCTCGAATGCATGCGCCGGTCTGGCGCCAGTTCGTCGAGCTCGTCGAAGCGCTGCGCGGCATGCCCCGGCATCTCGGACAGCATTCGGGCGGCGTCGTCATCACCTCTGCCGATGCGCCGCTGGCCGAGCAGGCGCCTATCGAGCGCTCCGCCATTCCGGGACGCTACATCATCGAGTGGGACAAGGATTCATGCGGCGACGCCGGGCTCATCAAGATGGACCTTCTGGGCTACCCCAGCCTCTCGCAGCTCCGGCGCGCCCTCCGGCTCATCGAGGAGCGCCGCGGCGTCCGCATCACCGAGGCCGACATTCCCCTGGACGACCCTGCGGTCTACGAGATGATCCAGGCGGGCGACACCATCGGCATCGTCCAGATTCAAAGCCGGGCGCAGATTCAGACTATCAAGCGCCTCACGGAGCATACGCGCTCCATTCACGACCTCGTGATCCTGGTCGCGCTCATCCGGCCGGGGCCCATCCAGGGCGGCGCCGTGAATCCGTACATCCGGCGCGCCATCGGGAAGGAGCCGGTCACCTACGATCACCCGTGTCTCGAGCCCATTCTGGCGGAGACGAAGGGAGTGATCGTCTTCCAGGAGCAGGTGCTGCAGGTCGCCATGGCCATCGCCGGCTTCACTGCGGGACAGGCGGAGAGCCTGCGCCGGGCCATGAGCCGCAAACGGTCCCGCGAGGCGATGGAGGCGCTGCGAGAGGCGTTCCTCTCGGGCGCCCGCGAGCGCGGCATCGACGCCGCCACCGCCCGCCGCGTCTTCGAGAAGATCGTCGCCTTCGCCGAGTACGGCTTTCCGAAGGCTCACGCCGCCGCCATGGCCGAGACCGCCTGCAAGCTCGCCTGGGTCAAGCGCCACTACCCGGAGGAGTTCTACTGCGCCCTCTTGAACGAGCAGCCGATGGGCTTCTACAGCCCCGAGGTCATCGTCAACGACGCCCGCCGTCACGGCATCGAGTTCGGCGGCGTCGACGTCAACGAAAGCCGCGCCGAGTGCCGCATCGACGACACGGGCGCTATCCGCCTCGGATTCAACTACCTGAGCGGCCTCGGCGAGGCCTATCGTAAACGCCTGGAAGCCGAGCGGGCCAATGGCCCGTACCGCTCCCTCTGGGACTTCTGGCGCCGCACCAGGCTCCCCCGCGAGCCCATCGAGCGCCTCATTGAGGTCGGCGCCTTCGCCTGGACCGGCCTGCACGAACGCGAGCTGCTCTGGCAGCTCGGGCTCTTCTACCGGCCGCTGGGAGACCAGCTTCCACTACCGCTGTCGTTCGAGGGCGACGCCTTCGCTCCGCCCGAGATGACGCACGAAGAGCGCGTCATGGCGGACCTCGCATGGTCCGGGATCGCTATCCGCGGGCGCTCCATGGATCTGGTGCGACCCTACCTGCACGAGGGCATCACCTCCAGCCGGCGGCTGGAGCAGCTCGAGAGCGGCACACCGGTGACGGTGGCGGGCATCGTGGCGGTGCGTCAGGCGCCGGGCACCGCCAAGGGCTTCGTGTTCCACACCCTCGAGGACGATTTCGGGATGATCAACATCATCACCCGCCCCGCGCTGGTGTCGCGGTATCCGTACCTCATCCAGTTCGCTCCGGCCCTCATCGTGCACGGCCGGGTCGAGCGCGAGCAGGCGGCGGTCAACGTCATCGCAGAGCGCTTCGAGCCGCTGGCGCCCGCCGACGCCTTGCCCGACCGCGCTCACAGCTTCGGGTAGCCCCGTTCACCACTCGATCTTGCGCAGGATCGCGCCCACGCCACCGATCGCGATCCCGAACGGGACCCCCAACAGGAACGTGGGCCACAGGATGCCCCCCGGATTGGACCGCGCCTTCACGTTCAGGCCGATCACGCCCGCCGGGTGAAAGCTGCACAGAAACGACTGCGAGCTCGCCTGCGTGAGCGGGATGCTGGTGACGCCGCCGGGCGGAATGGAAAACGAGCCGATCTGGTGTTGGACCCGGTCCTGGTTCCGCACGATGAGCGTGTCGCCTTGCACGAACTCGAGCGTGCTCGGGATGGGCGATAGCGCCGCGCCCGACCGGATGCGGTCGTAGGTGCCTTCGGGGATGGTGATCTCGACGGGCCTCGGCGCGCGCGTCGGGCCGTCCGACAGCGCGAACCACGACGCCACGCTGATGCCTCCGGCCAATGCGAGGCCGCCGAAGAGCGACAGCGCCCACCACGCGACGGTCCGCCATGGAAGGGCGCTGCTTCGGCGCTCGATCGCTTCGGCGTCGGTCCGGGTCGCCCCGGCGATCACCGTCACCACCCCATCAGGTACAGGGCGGGGTAGAAGAAGACCCACACGACGTCGACGAAGTGCCAGTACTTGATGGTCGCCTCGACCCCCCAGTAGCCCTCGGGGGAGAAGTGCCCGCGCAGCCCGAGCACGAAGACGAGCGCGAGCATCGCGACGCCGCTGATGACGTGGGACGCGTGCAGCCCGGTCATGGAGAAGAACGCCGTGCCGTACGGCTCGTGGCGGGAGAACTCGGCGGTGCTCCACTCGAAACCCACGCCCACAACGAACACGGCGCCCATGATGATGGTCGCCAGCAGATTGCGCAGGAATCCCGAGCGGTCGCCATGAGCGATGGCCGTCTCCGCCCGGTAGGCCGTGAAGCTGCTCAGCAGCAGCACCGAGGTGATGATGAGCCCGAGGAACTGGTTCAGGTGCTCCGGCTTGTCCGTGCCTGCAAGATAGAACCGCGCGGCCAACAGCGCTGCAAACAGGAACGACTCCGACACGAAGAACAGCCACAGCCCGAGCTGATTCATCACCGGGCGGTGCTCTTCGTGATGTTCGACGGCCGCGCGGGTCTCGGCGTACGTGCTCGCGATCGCCATCAGTGTCCTGCCTCTCTGCGCCAGGCGCGCACGACATGCATGAAGTAGTAGACGATGAACGCCGCCTTCGCGACGGCGATGATCGCGATGACCGGCAGGTTCGCGTCAACGGCCACGGCGACGATGTACTCGACAATCGTCAGCGCCGCGAGGGCCACGAAGACCATCCATCCGGTTCGAACCGCGTCCGACACGCCGTCTCCCGGCCTGCGGCCGTCTCCGCTGTGACCGTTTCCCGTCATGCCTCCGCCTCTCCACTCGCACCAGCGACGCCGAGCAGGGCGTGAGCCGGCGCTCCCCGCACGCCGTAGTCATAGGGGTGGCCGCTGACCACGGGCGGCGCCGGGAAGTTCTCGATGGGCGGCGGCGAGGACACCCGCCACTCGAGTGTCCGGGCGCGCCAGGGGTCGGCCGCGGCCTTCGGCCCCTTGACCAGCGACCACACCATGTTCGCCACGAAGAACAGGAAGCTGCTTGCCAGCAGGAAGCCCATGACGCTGATGAACACGTTCAGCGCCTGCAGGTCCTCCGGGTACGTGGCGATGCGCCGGTTCATGCCGTGCAGGCCCGCCCAGAACATCGGGAGGAACGTCAGGTTGAACGCGATGATCATCAGCCAGAAGTGGAGCTGACCGAGCCGCTCGTTGTACATCCGTCCCGTCATCTTCGGGAACCAGTAGTAGAGTCCGGCGAACAGCGCGAAGATCTCGCCGCCGATGATGGTGTAGTGGAAGTGCGCCACCACGAAGTACGTGTCCGAGAGATTGATGTCCGTGGGCACGTCCGCCAGGAAGATGCCCGTGACGCCGCCGATGAGGAAGTTGAACACCATCCCCAGGGCGAACAGCATCGGCGTCTTCAGCCACAGGCGCCCTTGCCAGATGGTGCCCAGCGCCGACAGGAAGACCAGGCCCGTGGGGATCGAGATGATCTCGGTCGTCACGAGGAACGGCGCGAGCAGCTTGTTGTCCATGCCGCTCACGAACATGTGGTGAGCCCAGACGATACCGCTCACCGCGACGATGCCGAGAAAGCCGCCGACCGCCCACTTGTACGCGAACAGCGGCTTGCGCGAGAAGTGCGCCAGGACTTCGAGCGCGACGCCGAACCCGGGCAGGACGAAGATGTACACCGCCGGGTGCGAGTAGAACCAGAAGATGTGCTGATACAGCAGCGGCTTCCCGCCCTGTTCCGCCACGAAGAACGAGGTGCCCGCCAGCCGGTCCAGCGTGATCATCAGCATCGCCGCCGCGAAGAACTGCGTGAACGTCAGCGCGAGCCACGCCGCGGCGAACATGGACCAGACGAAGATGGGGAGCCGGCCCCAGCTCATCCCCTCCGCCCGCATGTGGAAGACGGTCACGATGAAGTTGAGGCCGCCGAGGATCGAGGATAGGCCGAACGTGATGATCGCGAGGTTGAAGAAGATCTGCCCCGCCGCGTTCCGGACACTGAGGGGCGGGTACGCCGTCCAACCGGAGTCCCATCCTCCCGCGGCCTGCGCGGCGAGCAGCAGGACCGCCACGGGCGGCACGAGCCAGAAGCTGAGAGCGTTGAGCCGCGGAAACGCCATGTCGCGGGCCCCGATGAGCAGGGGCACGAAGTAGTTCCCGAATCCGCCGATCACGGCCGCGACGGCCACGGCGATCATGATGATGCCGTGCAGGCTCATCACGCGGTTGTACGTGCCGTCGCTCATCACGGCGCCGTCCGGCTGCAGGAGCTGCATCCGGATGAGCATGGCGAGCAGGCCCGCCGCCAGGAACAAGAGCAGGAAGGTCACCAGGTATTGCACTCCGATGACCTTGTGGTCGGTGGTGAACGTGAAGAACCTTCGCCAGTCGGTGAGGTCGCCCCGGGGCTTCAGTCCGAACCACTCCCGGCCCCAGCGCTCCCACATACCGACCCCGAGGAGCCAGCCCGCGAGTCCGAAGGCGTAGCCGACCGTGAAGTTCAGCTCGAGCCACCAGGCGCTCTCCCCTGACGCCACGCGCGCCAGCGCGGTCAGGCCCGCGCCCACCGCGAACCCGACAGCGCCCCACAACAGCCCGCGCAGCATGGGAACGAACGCGCTCGCGAGGCTCGGACGCTCTTCGTTGGGCTGTACAACGGCTCCGGTCATCGCACTCGCTCCTCGAGCTCCCGCGCTCTCATTCGACGGTGAACGTGCCGACCATCGTGGTCGGGTGCACATCGCAGCGGAAGAAGTAGATGCCGGGCTCCGGAGCGGAGAACGTCAGCTCCTGCGTCACCGGTCCCGTCGCGACCTCGGTGGCGGCGAACGGTGCCTCGCCCGCCTTCGCCGCGTCCTCGCTCTCGTACAGCGCCCAGTTGTGGGGAACGCCGGCGTCCTGGTTGTCGACCGTCAGCTTCACCTGCGAGCCCGCCTTCACCCGGATCTCCTTCAGGTCGAAGAGCACGTTCATCGCCACGATGGCGACTTCCTGGACCTCGGCCCCGGGCTCAGCCGTGGGCGCCGGCGTGGCCGGCGGCCGGCGGTTCTTCTCGACCCACGCCTGGAACTCCTCCTCCGTCACCACCCGCACGGGCAGCATCATCCGGGAGTGACTGAGGCCGCAGAGTTCAGCGCACTGCAGCCTGAGGGCCGAGTCTTCCTGGTACGTGCCCGTCTCGGTGGGCTTGAACGTCACGGTCGTCGTTTTTCCCGGGACCGCGTCGATTTTCATGAGGAACGCGGGGACCCAGAACGAATGGAGCACGTCCCGGCTGGTGATGTCGAACCGCACCGTCCGGTCGACCGGCAGGACGAGTTCCCGGACGTTCCGCACGTCTTGCTGCGGATAGCTGACGAGCCACGTCCACTGGACGCCCTCGACGTTCACGACAAGGTCGGGCGTCGGGTTGTCGATCATCTTCGCGAGGCTCGTCAGGCCCGGATAGATCATCACCAGCAGCGTCAGTCCGGAGGTGATCCCGAACCACGCCATGGGGAATGCGCCTCGTCCCATGATCGGCGGGCCGTCGTCGACGGGGTCGCCTTTCGAACGGTGGACGATGACGCTGTAGAACAGCACCGTCACGACCAGCGCGGCCACGGGTACGGTCAGCAGCGCCAGGACCCGGAACGCGTGCTCGACCTCTTCGCCCTTGTCCGACATCGTCGACGGGAAGTAGTCGATGCGACCGACGAGGAAGAGACCGACGACGGTGAGGGCAAGCCACAGCACGCCGGCGATGAGAATGTCGCGCTTCATGCTCTCCTCGTCTTCGCTCCGGGGCGCGCGTCGGCCCCGGCTCCCGACAGGCGGCTACATTGTTTCGATTTTCACGATGTCGGTCGTGGGGAAAATGCATTATTTCGCGGTACAGGCGGCGCAATTTCCGGCAGATGACTCACGCCGCGACACGGCGTATGCTGGGCGCGCACATCAGGGCCTCGCTCAGGGGAGCTTCCGCTGTGAGCGCGTCCGTCCCTCGCTTTCGTATCTCGCTCGCCGCCTGGTCGATGCATCGGATGTTTTTCGCCCGCGAGGTCGACCAGCTCGGCATGGTCGATCTGTGCGCCGACCTGGGCATCGACGCGCTGGAGCTGGTCAACACCTTCTTCCCGTCGCCGCAGTACGCCTACCTGAAGGAGCTGCGGCGACGGGCCGAGGACCGCGGCGTCAGGCTGCTGCTCATCATGTGCGACGGGGAGGGAAGCATGGCGGCGCCGGAGCGAGAGCGACGGCTCCTCGCCGCCAGGAACCACCACAAGTGGGTCGACGTCGCGGCGGTGCTCGGGTGCCACTCGATCCGGTGCAACACCGGCGCGCGCCCGGGCGATGACGGCGCCCTGGAGCGGTGCGTCGAGAGCTTCTCCGCGCTGGTCGACTACGCCCGCGCGTCGGGAGTGAGCGTGCTCGTGGAGAATCACGGCGGCCTCTCGTCCGACCCCGATTGGCTCGTCGCGCTCGTGGAGGCCATCGATTCGCCCTGGTTCGGAACGCTGCCCGATTTCGGGAACTTCCCGCCGGAGGTCGATCGGTACGAGGCCATCGCGAAGCTGATGCCGTACGCGAAGGCCGTCAGCGCCAAGTGCTACGATTTCGGCCCCGACGGCAACGAGACGACCATCGATTTCGCCCGCATGCTCGACATCGTCGTAGGCGCGGGCTATCACGGGCACGTCGGCATCGAATACGAGGGCGAACGGCTCCCCGAACGCCAGGGCATCCTCGCCGCGAAACGGCTGCTCGAACGGCTGCAGGGAGCCCCGGAAGGTGGAGGCGCATGAGCGAACTCAGGATCGGGATCATCGGGGCGGGCTGGGCCGCCCGGGTGGTGCACCTGCCGGGCTTCCGCGCGGCCGGGCAGCGGGTCGCGGCCATCTGCGACGTCAACCCCGAGCCCGCGCGGGCGCTCGCCGAGCAGTACGACATCCCCAGCGTGTACACCGACTGGCGCGAGATGCTTGCGAGCGAGCGGCTCGACGCCGTGAGCGTCTGCGTGCCCAACCGGTTCCACCGGGAGCCGGTGCTCGCGGCGCTCGAGGCGGGCGCCCACGTCCTGTGCGAAAAGCCCCTCGCGGTCACGGCCGCCGAGGCCCGCGAGATGTTCGCCGCCGCCGCCAGCTACGGCCGCATCCTCATGGCGGCGCAGAGCTTTCGCTTCGACGCCGGACCGCGCGCCATCCACCGTGTGGCGCAGGCGGGGCACCTCGGCGACATCTACTACGCCGAAGCCACCGCCATGCGCCGGATGGGAATTCCCACCTGGGGCACGTTCCACCAGTCCTCCCATGCGGCCGGCGGGGCGCTCCTCGACATCGGCGTGCACATGCTCGACCTCGCGGTCTGGCTCATGGGCAACCCCGAGCCGGCGCGCGTGTCAGCGTCGATGCAACGCCGGTTCGGGCATCGGCCCGACATCGCCCGCATGTTCAGGAACGCCTGGGACCCGGAGCGGTTCGACGTCGAGGACTTCGCCGTCGCGCTGGTGCACTTCGCCAACGGCGCTACCCTTCTCCTCCGGGCCACCTGGGCCGCTCACATCGAGAAGCAGGTCTTCAACGTGACGCTGTGCGGTGACGAAGCAGGCGCCACGACCCATCCGCCCGTGATCTACCGCAACCGCGAGGGCATCCCCGCCGATGAACGGCTCCAGGTCGCCGAGACCCGGATGTACGAGCGAGAGATGGCGCACTGGGTGCAGGTCCTGCGCGGCGAAGCCGAGCCCGCCGTGAAGCCCGTTGAGACCATCAACGTCCAGCGCATTCTCGAAGCAGCGTACCGTTCCGCCGCTGAAGGACGCGAGGTAGCGGTTGAGCCCGCCGGCGAAGGCGCCTAGTCGAAGTCGAGCGCTCCGCTCAACGTCAGCGCCACCGCGGTCAGGTTATACGCCGCGTGGAGCGCGATGGCGGCGCCGAAGCGCCAGACCGCCCTCCGGGGCAGCGGCGCGCCGTTCTTCGCCCACGCGATGAGGTCGGGTCCGATACCCGAACCCGCGATGAGGCTCGCCGTCGCGTGCATCGCGACCGGGGCGGTGAACCGGTACGCGACGAACGTTCGCGTCGGCTCGTCGACCGCAATCGTGACGAACGCGGCGCTCTCCAACAGGCCGAACGCCAGGCCTGCCAGCGCGGCCAAGAGCGCTGTGTGGAGCTGCCCCCGCACGAGCCGCGGCCAGCGGACGAGCAGCAGATAGACGCCGGCGGGCTTCAGGATCTCCTCGATGGTCGGCGCGGCGACGAAGGGCAGGAGCAACAAGCCGAGCCCGGGCCGGAGCTCTTCGATGACCGCCAAGGGAGCCGCCACCAGCGCCCCGGCGACCGCGACAGCCGCCGCGGCGAGATGACCGATGGGGCCGACGTCGCGCGCCCTAGGGTCTGGCGGGGGACTGTCCGCGGGGATGGCTATGCCTTCCACCGGCCCTGCGCCACGGCCGGCACGAAGTCGTTCAGATCGACCGGAAACGACACGGAACGCCCTTCCTCGGCGGACTTGTAACAAGCCATCAAGACCTCGACGACGGCAAGCCCGTCTCGCCAGGTCTCGTCCGGCATGCGTCCCTCCAGGAACGATCGGACCATGTGCCGGTTCTCGGCCGTGTACCCGTAGGTCGCGGGCTCGTCGGCGACGACGGGCATGAGGCCCTGCTCCGCGTTCTGCTTTTCGACCAGGTCTTCCCCCGCCTCGCCCTGAACTCGCCGGCTCATGAACACCGTGAGGTCGGTGTTGAGGCTATCGATCTGCATGGCGTATTCCGGGCCGAGGAGCTCCGTGCGCAGACGCAGCCCGGCGCCCACGAAGTTCCACGACGTCGTGGCTTCGACCAGAAGCCGTTCCCCGTTCGGACCGCGCAGACGCACGGCCGCCCGCGCGAAGTCCTCCGCCGGGACGGTGGCGTAGTCGACCAGACCGCCGGTCATCTCCCGGAGCGCCTCGGCGTATTCCTGCCGTGTCCACTTGAGGGATGCGATCTGCGCGCTCACTTCTTCGACCGTCAGGACCTCGCGCGGCTCGCCCGGGGCCGTGAGCAGGAAGCGCGCCACCTCGTAGCTGTGGCACAGCATGTCGTTCAGAACGCCCCCGCCCTGACGCCGGCCGTCCCAGAACCACGGCATGTGCGGCCCGCTGTGCTCCTCCGCCGCCCGCGCGAGATACGGACGCCCCGCGATGGGCACGGCTCGCCGCCAGATGATCTCCTTCCCGCGGGTGACGCTCGGCGCGAAGACCTGGTTCTCCAGATAGCCGTGGAGCAATGGCGTCCGTTCGACGAGCTCGACCATCCGTCGGGCTTCGGCCACGTTTCGCGCGAGGGGCTTCTCACAGGCGACGCCTACGAGCTCGCCCTTCCCCGAGCGCACCGCGTCCACGATCTCTTCGACGATCTCGACGCGCGTGTCGTTTGTCGCCGCGATCCAGATGGCGTCGACCGCGGGGTCCGCCACCAGGTCCGTCACCGAGCGGTGAACCTTCGGCTCACCTACGCCAAGCTCCTTCGAGAGCGCCGCCAGCGACTCCGCCCGCTGGCGGGTGGGGCTGAAGACGCCGGCGACGTCGGCATCGCGCACGCCGACCAAGCTCTGCACGTGGAAGCGGTTCATGAAGCCCGCTCCCACGAATCCGATGCCCAGCCTCCGCTTCTCCATCGCGCCCGTCTCCTTCTGCGTTCGATGTGGCGCTATTGTGCGCGAAAGGCGAGCCGGGGCGCCAGCGCCGCTATCGCCTTCGCCGGGCGCGCGCTACCATAGCGGGCAGCTTCGCCCCGAGGAGACTGCCCGATGTCCGACTACCAGCACATCACGTACGAGGCGCGCGACCGCGTCGCCTTGGTCACCCTCAACCGCCCGGAGAAGCTCAACGCGTGGACGGGCCTCATGGAGCGCGAGTTCCTCGACGCCATCGAGCGGGCGGCCCGCGACCCGCAGGTCGGTGTGATGGTGGTGACGGGCGCGGGCCGCGGCTTCTGCGCCGGGGCCGACATCTCCGGCTGGTCGGAAGACCTCGCGGCGGGCGGCGGGCAGGCGCCCCGGCGGCCCTCACCCCTTCTCGACGAAGAGGGCAGTCCCGAAGTGCCTATCGCGCTCTCCCGCGGGAAGCCGGTCATCGCTGCCATCAACGGGCCGGCCGTCGGTGTGGGGCTGACGATGGCGCTCGCGTGCGACATCCGCATCGCGTCGGATCAGGCGCGCTTTTCGGCGCGCTTCGTGAAGGTGGGCCTCACACCCGAGTGCGGCAGCACGCGCTATCTGCCGCTGGTCGCCGGGTTCGCCAACGCGCTCTACCTGGCCCTCACGGGACGCATCATCGACGCCGCGGAGGCGGAACGGCGCGGGCTGGTCGACCGGGTCGTGCCCCACGAGCGGCTCATGGACGAAGCGATGTCGTTAGCCCGCGAGATCGCCGCCAACCCCATCGAACCCGTCTGGACCGCGAAGCGGCTGCTTCACCTCAACGCCGTGGAGGCGGACCTGCGGAAGGTCGTCACGCTGGAGAGCTTCTCCATCCGCGAGCTGCGGCGCCGGCCGGCCCATGCGGAGGCGGTGCGCGCCTTCATCGAGAAGCGCGAGCCCCGGTTCAACGTGGACTAGAGCGCGAGCTCGCCCCGCGCGCCCTCCTGGCGCAGG
>DATLZC010000051.1:0-6584 GCA_035574215.1 Dehalococcoidia bacterium
GTGGGCGATGTCCGTGCGCCAGCCCTTCGGCGTCTGCGGCCTCATCACGCCGTGGAACTTCCCGATGGCGATCCCCGCCTGGAAGATCATGCCCGCCCTCATCACCGGCAACACCGTCGTCTTCAAGCCGTCGCGCTACGCCCCGAAGAGCGCATGGAACCTCGTGAAGACGCTGGAGGACGCGGGCGTGCCGCCGGGCGTCGTGAACCTGGTCTTCGGCGAGGGCGGCGACGTCGGCGAGCCGCTCATCGAGGACCCGAGGGTGCGCCTCGTGTCCTTCACCGGCTCGAACGCCGCCGGCCGGCGCCTCAGCGTGCGCTGCGCTGAGCTCGGGAAGCCGATCGCGCTCGAAATGGGCGGCAAGAACGCCATCGTGATCCTCGATGACGCCAACCTGGACCTGGCGCTCGACGGCGTCATCTGGAGCGCCTACGGCACTAGCGGGCAGCGGTGTACGGCGGCGAGCCGTGTCATCGTGCAGCGGGGCGTCGCCCGCGAGTTCACCGACCGGCTCGTGGCGCGCGCCGAGCAGCTCCGCCTCGGCAACGGCCTCGACGAAAGCACCGACGTCGGCCCTGTCGTGAACGAGGAGCAGCTCCGCAAGATCGACTCCTACATGGACATCGGGCGGCAGGAGGGCGCGAGCATCGCCTGCGGGGGCAGCATCGCGAACGTCGGAGAGCTGGGGAAGGGCTACTTCTTCCGCCCCACGGTGTTCGTCGACGCGCGGCCCGACATGCGCATCGCGCAGGAGGAGATCTTCGGACCGGTCACCACGGTGCTGGTGGTCGACTCCCTCGACGAAGCCATCGCCGTGGCGAACGGCGTCCAGTACGGGCTGTCGACCTCGGTGTACACGCAGGACGTGAATAAGGCGTTCCGCTTCATCGAAGGCATCGACACCGGCCTGGTGTACGTGAACGCGGGCACCATCGGCGCCGAAGTGCACCTCCCCTTCGGCGGGACGAAGGGCACAGGGAACGGCCATCGAGAGGCGGGACAGGCAGCGTTGGACACGTACACCGAGTGGAAGACGGTGTACATCGATTACAGCGGACGGCTCCAGCGGGCGCAGATCGACATCGAGCCGACGCCGTCGGCCTGAGACGTAAAGATTTCGGAAGTCGTGCCCTCGCCTGCTTGAAACGCCGCCCCGGCCGCACTACCGTAGGGCTCAGGCGGGGCACGGACGTTCCGTCGTGCTAGCACGGGGCGAGGGCGATCGTCGGGTCGCCCTCGCCTGTCGCTTCAGAGCCGCGGGCTCGATCCCTGTGCTACGATCGATGCGGCGCCCACCTCAGTGGAGGAGAGGAGACGATGTCCGATCCCGCGTCGCCGTTCGATCCGTCGCTGCTGTCGCGCCGCGCGGCGGCGACGGCGGTCGGCATTCAATGGAGCCGCGGGTACCGTCCGACCGAGCCCGTCCCGGGCAAGGGTGAAGCGCCCGTGCAGCCCATCATGCTCACGGGCGGGCTGCCGGACGACGAGGAACTGCCCGCCGACCTGTTGCTCGAGGCGGCGGAGACGGTGCTCCGGCGGGAGAAGCGCTTCGCCCTCCAGTACGGGGGCACGCAAGGCGCTCCGTCGCTTCGCGAGTGGCTGGCGGCCCAGCACGCGCAGCGGGACGGCGTCCCGATCGGGCCCGAGCACATCTCCTTGACGAACGGCGCAGCCGGCGCGCTGGCCAACGCGTGCGACGCCTTCGTGGACCCGGGCGACGTCGTGCTGGTGGAGGCGCCGACGTTCCCCATCTTCGTGCGCGCCGCCCGGGCGGCGGGCGCCGAGATCGTGGGCGCGCCCCTCGACGCCGACGGCATCGTGCCCGCCGAGCTGGAGCGCATCCTCGAGGAGGCGCGGGCCGCGGGGAAGCGCCCGAAGCTGCTCTACACCATCCCGAACTTCCAGAATCCTACGGGCGCGACGACGACGCTCGAGCGGCGGCAGGCCGTCGTCGACCTGTGCCGCCGCCACGGCGTCGTCATCCTCGAGGACGACGCGTACGGCGAGATTCGCTTCGAGGGCGACCGTCTGCCGTCGCTGTTCTCGCTCGCCGGTGGCGAGGGCGTGATCTACGTCGGGACGTTCAGCAAGACGATCGCCCCCGGGCTGCGCGTGGGGTGGGCGCTCGCGTCGAGGGAGATCGTGGACGCGATGGTGAACACCCGCTTCGACATGGGGGCGAGCCCCTTCGTGCAGCGGGTCGTCGCCGAAGTCTGCGTCTCGGGGAAGCTCGCGCAGCACGTGCCGCGCGTCGTCGAGCTGTACCGGCGCAAGCGCGACACCATGCTCGCGGTGCTCGACGAGCGGTGCTCGCGATACGCGCGGTGGAACGTGCCCGCCGGCGGCTTCTTCCTCTGGCTCGAGCTGGCCGAGGGGGTCGACCCCGAGGCGCTGGCGACGGCGGCGGCGGACGAAGGCATCGCCTACGCCAACGGGGCGGCGTTTTACCCCGACGGCGGCGCCGAAGGTCAGCGGTTCATTCGGCTCGCCTACAGCCAGGTCCCCGAGGGAGACATTCCCGAAGCGATCATGCGCCTGGGCCGCGCCCTCGAGCGCGCCGCCGCCCGATGAGCGCCCGCTCCTAGAGCGGCGTGTCGACCAGCAGAAGCTCCGTCGTCTGCGTCGCCCGGAGCTCGATGTGTCCCGCGCCCAGAATCTTCGCGGCGTCGCCTTTCGAGAGGGGTTCGCCGTTCAACTCCGCGTCGCCCTCGATGATGTAGAGGTAGCCGCCGCGTGCCTCCGCGAACGCATGCGCGACCGCGTGTCCCGGCTCCAGGCGCGAGGCGTACATCCACACCTGCTGGTGCACGGCGATGCCGGTTCCTTCGGACGTGAACGGACGCAGGATCTCCAGCAGGCGGTTCGTGCGGTCCTCGACGGTGAACTGCTTCTGTTCGACCGAGGGCGGCAGAGAGCGGATGGCGGGCAGAATCCACATCTGGATGAACTCGACGGGCTGCGTCTTCGAGTGATTGCGCTCGGAATGCCAGGCCCCCGAACCGAGCGTCATGCGCTGGACGCCGCCGGGCAGCAGCACGCCGTCGTTGCCCAGCGAGTCGGCGTGCTCGAATTCGCCCGCCACGACCCACGTAATGCCCTCCACGTCGCGATGGGGGTGCATCGGCCACACGGCGCCCGGGATCAGCGTGTCATGATTGAACACGCGCAGCGTGCCGACGCCCATGTGCTCGGGGTCATAGTAGTGGTCGAAGCTGAAATGCCAGCGCGCGCGGAACCAGCCGCCGTCGGCCGCGTAGATCTCGCGGTCGCGGCGGATGCGCAGCGGCGCCAGCGCCGCCGTTCGATCCGGTGTCATGTGGCGTCTCCCTTCCGCGGCGGAGCCGGGAGGCCTGCGCGGCGCTCCGTGACCGCCGGAACGCCGCGCGACCGGGCCTCGTCCGATGTCGCCGTCAACCCTGACGCACGGCCTCGATGTGCAGGCTCACCTTCACGCGGTCGCCTACGACGACGCCGCCGGTCTCGAGCACCTGGTTCCAGCGCAGGCCGAACTCCTTCCGGTTGAGCTCGGTGGTCGCGCTGAAGCCGACGCGCTCGTTGCCCCAGGGATCCTTCGTGCGGCCCTCGAACTCGGTGTCGAGGACCACCTCCTTCGTCACGTCCCGGATGGTGAGGTCACCGTACACCTTCCAGCGCTCGTCGTCGACCCGCTCGACGCGCGTGCTGCGGAACGTCATCTTGGGGAAGCGCTCGGCGTTGAAGAAGTCGTCGGAGCGCAGGTGGGCGTCACGGTCTGGCTCCGCGGTGTCGATGCTGGCGACGTCGATGGAGGCGACGACCGAAGAACGCTCGGGGCGCTCCTCGTCGAGGGTGATGACGCCCTCCATGGAGCGGAAGCGCCCCTTGACGGTGGACACCATCATGTGGCGGACCGCGAACTCCGCGATCGAGTGCGCGGGGTCGATGGTCCAGGTGCTGACAGCGGTCTGGGCGGTGGTCATGCCGGTCCTCCTGTACGATTCTTGAGTGACTTATCTATCATTAGCTACTCTAGAAGAAGAAGCTTACGCTTGTCAAGGGGCTTACGGTGGGTGAAGATGGGAGCGTCATGAACGAAGACGTGCACGGCGCGGGGTACTGTCCGTACTTTCAGCGGGCGGTGGAGCTCATCGGCCGGCGGTGGACGGGCGCCATCGTGCGGGCGATGCTGGCGGGGCGCGAGCGCTTCAGCGATCTCGCGGCGACGATTCCCGGCATCAGCGACCGCATGCTGTCGGAGCGCCTGAAGGAGCTCGAGGCCGAGGGCATCGTCGAGCGCGTCGTGACACCGGAGACTCCGGTTCGCATCGAGTACCGCCTCACCGAGAAGGGCCGCGCCCTCGCGTCGCTGGTCGACGCCATCTCCCTCTGGGCCGAGACGTGGCTCGCCCGCGAAGGCGAGCAGGCGCGGGCATAGACTCGCGGCTCATGCTGAGGGGCCGCCGGACGCGCGGCCCGAAGCATCTCATCTCCCTCGCGCGGACGCTGCCCCTCTGGCGCAAAACCTCGGGCCTTGGATGGGCGAACCGAGGGTAAGGGGAAGAGATGCTTCGTCCTCGCTGCGTTCGGACTCAGCGTTACGACGACGCGGCCCTCGCTGCGCTCGGACTTGGACTCAGCATGACGACGTTGCCTTCGCCGCGCTGCGTTTCGGCGGCAGGCGCCGCTCGACGGCTCACGACGCCGTTGTTCTGGGGGTGAGGTGGCGGTAGCCCGGCGTCATGCTGAGGGGCCGCCGAAGGCGGGCCCGAAGCATCTCTTCTCCCTCACGCGGACGTGGCCCCTCTGGCGCAAAACCTCGGGCCTTCGATGGGAGAAGCGAGGGTGAGGGGGAAGGGATGCTTCGTCCTCGCTGCGCTCGGACTCAGCATGACGACGTTGTCCTGCGCTCGGACTCAGCGTTACGACGACGTGGCCCTCGCTGCGCTCGGACTCAGCGCGAAGCGCTGCCCCGGGTCACCTCGGCCTCGACGGCCGCCATGTCTCGGCACGGCAACATGTCCTCGGACCGCTCTGGGGCCGAAGGGGGCGGGTGCGCTGAAGCGCAGGGCGATAGCACGTACGCGCCCCGCTCACACCCCCACGGGCTTGTAGCGCACGATGGCGTCGAAGTCGTCCAGCGGGGTGCGGTCGCCCGAGGTGATGCCGCGCTGGGGCTGCTCGGCCAGGCGCATCGCCGCGAACGTCCGCGCCACGAGCGCCTTCCGCGCCGACCCCTCGTACGCCAGCTCCCAGCCCGCCTCCTCCAGCAGCAGCGACGCCGAAAGCACGTCCGCCAGGTAGTTCGAGAGCTTCCGGGCGTTGAGCTGCTGCACCTCCGCGCTCTGCTGCTCCAGGTACTGGATCGCCTGCCGCACGTCGTCGGCCGACTGGCGCACCACCTGCGCGGTGTCGACCAGCATCGGGTGCTCGACGCTGTCGCTGATGTCGTACACGCGCTTGAGGAGGGCTTCGTGGGCGCCCTCCTTCCGCATCGACCGGAGCACGTCGAGGCAGATGATGTTCTCGGTGCCTTCCCAGATGGTGTGGCACTGGGCGTCGCGAAGCTGCCGGGCGATGGGCCAGTTCTCGATGTAGCCGTTCCCGCCGAAGATCTCCACCGCCTGCGAGGCCAGCTCGACTCCCTTGCGGGCGCAGCGGAACTTGGCGAGCGGGATGGCGATGCGGTTGAGCCGCCGGTGGAAGTCGCTCTCGCGCGCCCGCTGCCCGGCCTCGCCGGCTTCGAAGACCAGCGTCGCCGCGGCCTCGAGCTCCACCGCCATCGAGGTCAGCGTCTCGCGCACGAGAGGAAGGTCGATGATGCGCTGCCCGAAGGCTTCGCGGTGGGAGGCGTAGATCGCGGCTTCGAGGAAGGACCGCCGCATGATGCCGAGGCCCATGACGGCGACGCCGAAGCGCGAGCCGTTCACCATCTCCATCATGCGGTTGAGGCCGCGGCCGTCGCGGGCGGCGGCGCCGTTCTGACTCTCGCCCGCCATCAAATACGCCTCGGCGTCGACGAAGTCGACCTCGGCGGTGGGCACTGCGCGCGTGCCCAGCTTGTCCTTGAGCCGCTTGATGACGATGCCGTTGCGCGACCCGTCCTCGCGGAACGCGGGCACCAGGAACAGCGCGAGCCCTTTGAGTCCGCCCGAAGCCCCTTCGGGACGGGCCAGCGTCAGAATCGCGGCGGCGTCGACGTTCGAGCAGAACCACTTCGAGCCGTTCAGTTTCCACGTACCCGACGCCTCGTCCCACGTGGCCGTCGTCTCGCTGAGAGCGAGGTCTGAGCCGCCGCGGATCTCCGTCATGAACATGGCGCCATCCCACGCCTCGTCGAAGTTCATCGTGGTCATGTGCGGGAGGAAGCGCTCGCGAACGCGGGCGGGGGCGTGGCGCTCGATGATGCCGGCGGCGCTGGAGGTCATGCCGATGGCGCAGAGCATGCCGGTCTCGGCCTGGCTGAGGAGGTACGAGAAGCCGGTGGTGAGGACGTGGTGCAGGCTGCCGTACTTCCGCCCTTCCTCGCTCCAGCGCAGGCCGATGAACCCGTTCTCCCAGAGGTCGCGCTTGGTTTCGATGGCGCCCGGATGATGGACGATGCGGCA
>DATLZC010000052.1:0-4630 GCA_035574215.1 Dehalococcoidia bacterium
TGCGCAAGCGGAGCGGAGGCGGCGTGCTCGTGACCCGGACGCTGAAAACCGCCGGCCTCGGCGAGGGGCACGTGGACGAGCTCATCAGCCCGCTGCTCAAGTCCACCAATCCGACGATCGGCGTCTACGCCCGCCCCGACGGCGTCCATGTGCGCATCGCGGCGAAGGCGCCGAACGAGGAGGAGGCCTGGCGGCTCATCCGCCCCATCGAAGCGGAGGCGCGGCGCATCCTGGGAACGTTCGTCTGGGGCGCAGACGACGACACGTTCGAAGGCGTCGTCGGCGACCTGCTACGCCAGCGAAAGCTCACCCTAGGCGTCATGGAATCGTGCACCGGAGGCCTCCTCTCCGACCTCATCACGAACGTTCCGGGCGCGTCGCACTATTTTCGCGGCGGCCTCGTGGCCTACCAGACGGAGCTCAAACTCCGCTGGGGTGTCCGTCCCGAGATCATCGCGCAGCACGGGGTTATCAGCGCCGAATGCGCGCGCGACATGGCCCGCGCCGCGCGGGAGTTCCTCGGCGCCGACGTCGGCGTCGGCATCACGGGCGTGGCGGGCCCCGACCCGCAGGAGGACAAGCCCGTGGGCACGGTGCACGTCGCCGTCGACGCGCCGTTCGCGCCGCCCCAGAGCGTGAGCTACACCTTCGCGCAGAGCCGCGAGGCCATCAAACGGCGGGCGGCCACGACGGCCCTCACGCTGCTCCGCCGCATCCTCATCGAATCGACCCCGCAGGCGCTGGTGTGAGGCGCCGCCGTCGCCACGGAGCGACGCCTCCTGCTACAATCGCCCCGGTGGCGGGCAGGGGAGGGTTCCCTGTCTCGAACGTACGCGCTCTGGCTCGTCGCGGCGATCTTCCTCGCCGGCTGCGCCGTCGCCGCTGAGCCGTCGACGCCGACCCCCTCGACATCGCCGCAGCGCGAGCGCCTCGCGCCGTCGCCCGTCCCGACCCTGGAGGCGCAGACCGAAGCGCCGACCCCGGAACCCGATGTGAGCTGCCCCAGCCCGTTCGTCGACGCCACGCCCGCGGCTGACGTGTCGCCGCGGCTCACGCCCACCGCCGACGAGGTTCCACCGTTGCCGCCGTTCGCGCCCCTCGCCCTCACGCCTGACCCGCAGCTCGAAAGCCACATTCGGGCACGGCTGGCGCAGCAAGAGGAAGGCGCGTACGCCGTCCTCGTCAAGCGGCTGGACGACGGTGTGGGCGTCGCCATCGACGCCGACCGCGTGTTCTACGCGGCGAGCCTGTTCAAGGTCGCGGTCATGTTGGAGGCGTTCCATCAGCGCGACGCCGGCTTGCTCGATTTCGGCGAGACCTACGTCGTGAGCGATTACTACGATGGGTTTGACCTCGGCCCCCGCGCGCTCCACCGATGCCAGAGGGTGACACTGGAGGAGGCGCTGCGGGCCATGATGGCTGTGAGCGACAACGTCGCCGCCGTGCTCGTGCAGGACCGGGTCGGCCCGCGCTTCGTGAACGCCGCGCTCGAGCAGCTCGGCGCCCGCGACACCGCCCTTCTCAGCGACGATCTGCCCACGACCGCCGCCGACCAGGCGCTCTTGATGGAGGCCATCGCCCGGGGCGAGGCCGTAAGCCCCGAGGCGAGTCAGGAGATGCTGAACCTGCTCGGCTCCGAAACCATCGACTTCGGGATTCCGGCCGGCCTGCCCGATGACGTCGTCGTCGCCCACAAGACCGGCCTCTGGCACAACGCCACCCACGACGCCGGCGTCGTGTTCGCCCCGAGCGGACCCTACGTCATCGCCATCCTGACCGACGGCGGCTTCGAGAGCGACGCCGCCGCCGTCATCGCCGACATCTCGCGCATCGTCTACGACTACTTCGCCGAGCGCTTCCCGGCCGAGGGGGCGGGCCAGTGACGCGCCTTCGGGCCGTCCTGTTCGACCTGCACGGCACACTCATCTTCTCGACGCGCGTCTTCACGCGGGAGGACTACGCCGCGCATCTCGCCGAACGCGCGACGCCGCTGGTACGCGCCTGGGGCGTCGACCTGGACCTGCGGGCCCTCTGCCGGGACCTGATGGGGGCGATCGAGGCCGCGTGGGAGATCGGCATGTCCGAGGGACGGAACGTCGATTGCCCCTTCATCGTGCGCGGGGCCTTCGCCGACCGAGGCGTGGAGATCACGGACGCCCAGGCGCGGCTGTTCTGGAACGCGGGCCGGCTCCCGTTCGCCGACTACGCCCAGCTCTTCCCCGACACGACGGACGTCCTGCGGGCGCTCCGCGACGCCGGGCTACGCCTGGCGCTCGTCACCAACCAGCCTTATCCGGGCGACCTCCTCCTCCCCGACCTCGAGGCGTTCCGCCTGCGTCAATGGTTCGACGCCATCCTCGTGTCTCACGACGTCGGACACAGCAAGCCGCATCCCGTCATCTTCGCGCGCGCCCTCGACGCCCTCGGCGCGTCGCCTGCGGAGGCCATCATGGTGGGCGACACGCCCGAAATCGACGTGCGGGGGGCGAAACGCGTCGGCATGAGGGCGGTCCTCAAACGCAACGGAGACCGTCGCCGCACGATGCAGGGCGCGGATTACGCCATCGACGACCTGGTGGAGCTGTTGGAGCTGCCGTGCATGCCGCCCGGGCTGGCGGCCGCTAGGCTCGCTCCCACGCCGACCCCGCACGAAGACGACAACGAGGGGCGATACTGAATCGGGCGGCGCGGTTTGACCCGCGGACGCGGCGGCCGATAGAATACGGCCACAACTGAATACAGGGCGCTCTTATCAAGAGTGGTGGAGGGATCGGCCCTACGAAGCCCGGCAACCAGTCCTTCCCGCGGAAGGACCAGGTGCCAAGTCCGACCCGCCTTCGGGCGGGAAAGATGAGAGACGAGTAGGAGAACTTCTCGCACCACACGAGAAGTTTTTTGTTGCCCGGACGCCCGCCCCGAAGGCTCGCCTCCGGCATCAGGCATATGCATCAGATCGACGTCATTCGCTGGCTCCCCGAGGGACGTTTGCTGCTCCTCGACCAGACGCGCCTACCGCGGGACGAGGTCTACGTCGAGTGCGCCAACGAGCGTCAGGTCGCCGAAGCCATCGCGTCCATGCGGGTTCGCGGCGCCCCGGCCATCGGCATCGCCGCCGCCTACGGCATGGCGTTGGCGGCGTGGAACGCCCCCGAGGACGAACAGCGGGAGGAGCTCCTCGCGCGGCTGCGCGGCGCGCGCGACGTTCTGTGCGCCAGCAGACCGACCGCCGTGAACCTGCAGTGGGCGGTCGAGCGAGCGTTGGCCGCGGCCGCCGAGAGCGGCGCGGAGGATGACCTGCGACAGGCCGTTCTCGACGCCGCGCTGCGCATCCACGCGGAGCAGCTCGCCGCCGATGAGCGCATGGGCGCGCTGGGAGCGCAGCTCTTGCCCGAGGAAGGAGCCGTCCTGACCCACTGCAACACGGGCGCGCTCGCGACAGGAGGGCGAGGGACCGCCCTCGGCGTGGTCCGGGCCGCCTGGGAGCGCGGCATGCGCCTCCACGTCTTCGTGGACGAGACGCGCCCACGGCTCCAGGGCGCGCGCCTCACAGCCTGGGAGCTCGCCCGGCTCGGCATCCCCTTCACGCTGCTGGTCGACGGCGCCGCGGGCATGCTCCTGCGCTCCGGCCGGATCGACGCCGTCCTCGTGGGCGCGGACCGCATCGCCCTCAACGGCGACGTCGCCAATAAGGTGGGGACGTACCCCCTCGCGCTCGCGGCCCGCGAAGCTGACGTCCCGTTCTACGTGGTCGCGCCCGTCAGCACCATCGACCCCGCGACGCCTGTCGGCGGGCTCATCCCCATCGAGGAGCGCGATCCCGACGAGGTGCTCTTCGTGGACGGCGTCCGGCTCGCCCCGGACGGCGTCAACGCCTTCAACCCTGCGTTCGACGTGACGCCCGCAGCGCTGGTGACCGCCATCGTGACGGAGCGCGGCGTCGCGCGGCCGCCGTACGAGGCGTCGCTCCTCGATCTCATCGAGCGAGCTCCGGGGGCCGAAGGAGAAGCGCTGGTGAGGAAGCCGGCATGACCGCGGACCGCCCTACGCTCGCCATCATCGGCGGTTCAGGCTTCTACCAGATGGAGGGCCTGACCGACGTGACTGAAGTGAGGGTGAGCACGCCGTTCGGCGACCCCTCGGACGCGATCGTCATCGGCACGCTGGAGGGAGTGCGCACGGCGTTTCTCCCGCGGCACGGCGTCGGGCATCGCATCCTCCCGAGCGAAATCCCGGCCCAGGCCAACATCTGGGCGCTCAAGTCGCTCGGCGTCGAGCGCATCGTGTCGGTGAGCGCGGCGGGAAGCCTGCGGACCGACATCGAGCCGCTGCACATGGTCGTCCCGGATCAGCTCATCGACCGGACGCGCAACCGGCGCTCGACCTTCTTCGGGGGCGGTCTCGTGGCGCACATCGCGTTCGACGAGCCGTTCTGTCCGCAGCTCCGCGAGACGCTGGCCGCCGCCGCTTCGGCCGCGGGCGCCGTCGTGCACCGGGGAGGAACCTTCGTGGTCATGGAGGGGCCGGCGTTTTCCACGAAAGCGGAGTCGCTCCTGTACCGTTCGTGGAACGCCGACCTCATCGGAATGACGGCGCTGCCCGAGGCGAAGCTCGCCCGCGAAGCCGAGATCTG
>DATLZC010000053.1:0-2708 GCA_035574215.1 Dehalococcoidia bacterium
CGAACGCCGCGCCAAGGTCATCAACGCCGAGGGCGAATACCAGGCCGCGGAACGCCTGGCGGAAGCCGGCCGCGTCATGGCGCAGGAGCCCGCCACCCTCCAGTTGCGCTTCCTGCAAACGCTCTCCGAGGTCGCCACCGAAAAGAACAGCACCATCGTATTCCCGGTGCCCATCGATCTGCTCAAGACGCTCACCGACGCCGTCACGACCGCGGCCAACGCCATCGCCGGCCGTCCGCCAGGCGCCCCGGCGCGCGCCATCGAGGTCGAGGGGCCGCCCGCAGCGCAAGAACGTCCGCCGGCGGAGTCGTAGGGCGACGCGATGCCTCACGTCACCGCAAACGGCGTCCGGCTGTTCTATCGCTCCGACGGCGAAGGGCAGCCCGTCGTCTTCATCCAGGGCCTGGGCGTGGATCACCGCGGGTGGGCTGCGGTCGCGCGCCTCGTCGCCGCCCGCTTTCGCTGCATCTCCTTCGATAACCGCGACGTCGGCCAGTCGGACCTCACTCCCGAGCCGTACAGCGTGGCCGACATGGCCCGCGACGCCCTCGGCTTGATGGATGCGTTGGGCCTCGAGCGCGCCCACATCGTCGGGGTCTCCCTGGGAGGCGCCATCGCGCAGACCATCGCCATCGAGCATCCGGAAAGGGTCGACCGCCTCGTGCTGGTCACGACGTACACCAGCGGCGACCCGCGCGGAACGGCTATCTTCGAAGGGCAGGCCTTTCTCCGCGCCCGCCTCGACCGTCTCGACTTCTGCCGCGTGACCTTCCCGTGGGTCTACACCGTGCGCGATTACCGTCGCGAAGGCTTCGTCGAAGAGATGATGCGGCGCACGGCCGAGAATCCGCTGTGGCAACCGCAGGAGGCGTACGAACGCCAGGTTCGCGCCACGCTCGGCTTTAACAGCGAGGACCGGCTCCACCTCATCCAGGCGCCGACCCTGGTGATCGCCGCGCGCGAGGACCTGCTGACGCCGATGCGCTTCGCGGACGTCCTCGTCGCCCGCATCCCTCGCGCTCGCCTGCACGTGGTCGAAGGGGCCGGGCACGGGGTCATCTGGACCGATCCCGAGGAAGTCAGCGCGCGCATCGTCGAATTCCTGGAGGAGTAACGTTTGCCGGCTGTCGAAGTCCGCACGTTCATTCCCGCGCCGCCCGAAGCGGTCTGGGAGACCATCGCCGACCTGGAGGCCCAGCCGCGTTGGATGTCCGACGTCGTCGAGTTGCGGGTGACGTCGCCGCAGCGGCAGGGCGTGGGCGTCACCATGGCGATCACGTCTCGGTTCCTGTTCAAGACGATCCGCGAAGTGGCCACGGTGACCACCTGGGATCCTCCGCGGCGTCTGGCGGTCCGGCACTCGGGCGACTTCTCCGGCGTGGGCATCTTCACGCTGGAGCCGGCGCCCGGCGGCACCGTCTTCGTCTGGCGCGAAGAGGTCCGGCCGCCGTTCGGACCGCTGGGGCTCGCAGTCTTCCCGCTCCTCAAGCCGCGTCTGGCGCGGCTGTTCGCTCGGAACTCGGACCGCTTGCGGGAGATCGTCCTCGCGCGGACGCGCGAAGCGCAGGCCGAGCCCAAAGAGAGGCCGGCCCGCAGCAGCCGCGCTCGCGCCCGCGGCAAGGCGGAGACGTCCTCGCCGCCGCCATCCCCCGAAGATTGACCGTAGCGCCTGCGGCCATCAAGATGGGACGCCGTTCGACCCGTATCCGGTCGAGGCATTCGACGTTCGTGGAAAGGAGGTTTGCGTGAAAGGGAAGGCGGCGATTTTCCTGGGCCCCGGAAAAGGGTACGAGATTCAGGAGCACGAGGTGCCCGACCCCGAGCCCGAAGGCATCATCGTCCGCGTCACGATGGCGGGTATCTGCGGCTCGGACCTGCACATCAATCGGGGCGACTCGCCCGTGTTCCAGTTCATGGCCGGAGGTGTCGTCGGCCACGAAATGACCGGCCGCGTCCATAAGCTGGGCAGCGCCATCACGACGGACAGCCTCGGCCGTCCGCTGAAGGAGGGCGACCGCATCGCGTACGCCTACTTCTACCCGTGCAACCGCTGCTACCAGTGCAACAAGGGTCAGTTCGCGGCCTGCCCCAACAAGCTGACCAAGATGTCGTCCGGTCCGAGCAAGTTCAACGGGGCCTATGCCGAGTACTACCACCTGAAGCCGGGGCACTGGGTCTTCAAGGTTCCCGACGAGCTCTCGGACGAGATGGTGACGCCAGTGAACTGTGCGCTGTCGCAGGTGACGTACGGCCTGCATCAGGCAGGCCTCTCGTTCGGCGACACGCTCGTCATTCAGGGCGCCGGCGGCCTGGGGATCAACGCCTGCGCCGTCGCCCGGGAGATGGGCGCGGACGCCATCATCGTCATCGACGGCATCCAGGCGCGGCTCGACCTCGCCAGGCGGTTCGGCGCCGACGAGACTATCAACCTGACGGACTACCCGACGCCGCAGGACCGCATCCAGCGGGTGATGGAGCTCACCGGCGGCCGCGGAGCCGACGTCGTGGCCGAGTTCGTGGGCGTTCCGTCCGTCGTGCCCGAGGGGCTGCAGATGGTCCGGGCCGGAGGCACCTACCTCGAGATCGGCAACATCAGCTTCGGGAACACGACGCAGATCGAGCCATCGGCGCTGGTCTGGGGCAGCAAGCGCATCGTCGGCGTCGTCATGTACGACCCATGGGTCATCCCCGAGGCGCTGGACTTCCTC
>DATLZC010000054.1:0-19020 GCA_035574215.1 Dehalococcoidia bacterium
TCGAAGCGCGCCACCGCATTTCCCGCCTCTTCGGTGATCCACACGGCGCCGTCGCGGGCGATGGTGATGGCGTAGGGCCGCGAGTTCGGCGTCGGCGTGGGGAATTCGCGGAACGTGCCTGTGGCGGGGTCGAACATGCCGAGCTGGCCGGCGTAATACTCCGTGAACCACAGCCGGCCCGACGCGTCAGCGGCGATTCGCCGCGCCCCCTGTCCCGGCGTCGGCGGCTCGAACTCCTCGACCACGCCCTCGACCGGGTCGACCCGCCCGATCTTGCCGCCCCGCAGCAACGCGAACCAGACGCCGCCGTCGGGCGCCGCCGTGATGCCGTACGGAATGCTGTCCGGCGTCAGCACCGGATACTCCATCACCGCTCCCGTGGCCGGATCGAGCCGCCCGATTCTGTCGCCCCGCGATTCCGTGAACCAGAGCATCCCTGAAGCGTCGAAGGCCAGCGAATGCGGCCCCGAGTTCGGCGTGGGAATGGAGAACTCGTGAAATTGCTCGGTCGCAGGGTCGAACCGTGCGATGGCGCTGAGCCCGATGTAGGTGATCCACACGGCGCCGTCCGCCGCGACGGCGATGCCGTGGGGCTGCGCGTTCGGCCTGGGCACCGCCCATTCCTGAAACGTCTCCGTCTCGGGGTCGAAGCGCCCCAGACGGTTCCCGAAGAGCTCGGTGAACCAGATGCGCCCCTGCCCGTCGACGGCGAGGCTGTGTGGAAAGCCGCCAGCAGGCAGCGCGTACTCTCGCAGCGCAGGGGCGCTCGCGGACGGCGTCGGCGAGCGCGGACGCGGCGTCACCGTGGGCGCCGGCGTTCCTGTTTCAGTTGGCGGCGACGGCGTCGCGTCGGGCGCGCCAGCGTCGCCGCCGCATGCCGCCGCCAACGACACGAGCGCCGCGACGACGTACACGGGGCGACTCCAGGACGGCGGGAAGCGCAGACGGCGCATGATGTCAGATCTTCAGCGCCAGGACGTCGCGCGTGAGCTGGTTCCCGTTCTTCACGTGAACCCAGACGTGCATGATGCGGACCTTCATCGTCTTACCGCCCGAGTCGATGTAGAGCTCGTCCCCTTTCTCGAACCGGTAGTCCGTGTCCACCGTGGCCAGCAGATCGGATTTCTTGGCGCTGAACGGGTCCGATTCCCAGATTTCGGTGCGCATGTATCCCTCCTGCTGGCCTTCATGGTAGGGCGGCGTCGCGACACGGTTCAACGAGCGGCTCACTCGTACCGGAGCGCCTCGGCGATGGGGATGCTGGCCGCCTGCCGGGCAGGGATGATGGTCATGACCACAGAAGACAGGAAGGCGAACGCCCCGATGCCGAACACCTGCAGCCAGGGTACGTAGAAGCGCTCGAAATCGGCCTCCCCGACGCTGCCGCTCATCAGCAGCCGGTTGGAGAGCAACAACGCCAGCCCGATACCGCTCAGCACGCCGAGGCTCGTGATGAACGCGGACTCCAGGAAGAAGCTGAAGCCCACCATCCCTCTCGTGAACCCGATGGCCCGCAGCATGCCGATTTGCTGCCGCCGTTCGACCACCGTCCGGAACGCGATGACGCCGACCGCGGCGATGCCGACGAAGAGGCCGATGCCCATGAACCCCTGCAGCAGGTAGAGGAACGCGCTCGACAGCCGCTGCTCCTCGGCTACGCGTTCCTCGATCGAGTCCGCCTGCACGCCCCGCTCGAGCAGCGCCGCCTCGATGGCTTTTGCGGCGTCGCCCGAGTCCACCCCGGGCTTCACGCGGATGAAGTGGATGTTGAACATGGGCCGTCCCAGCACCGAAGCGAAGGTTTCGCGCGGGACGTAGAGCCCGTTGTAGGTGGTGCTCGCCCCGGTCGCGATGATGCCGATGAGCTCGACGTCGCGGCTGAGGCCGCTCGTCCTGTCCACGAGCCGCAGCGGGATGGGATCGAACGTCTGGGCCCCGAAGTCGACGTCCCGCAGCGCGAACGTGGGCGGCCCGAAGCCGAACCCTTGATCCGGAAGCGCGAACGAGTCGATGACCACCTTCGTCGGGTCGTCGATCAGCGCCCGCCAGACGTCGCGGTCCGTGTCGTATCCGCGCGCCCGGGCGCGGAGCGGGACGGCGGTCTCCTCCAGCCACTGAGGCTCCGCCAGCAAGACACGATAGCTCTTCGGCTCGTCGTAGGGCTCGCCATTGGCGTCGAGCTGCTGTAGACCCGGGCGGTCGGCGTGCGCGACGCCGAGCTTTCCCCACGCCTCGAGCTGGCTCACGTCGAAGGCGCCCGTATCGCGCAGGGCAAAGCTGATGTCGGCGATGGGGTTGCTCGGGCTGTCCGTGGCTTCGACGTCCCAGCCGCCGCGAGACTCCTCGCTCAAGAAGAGCTGGTCGTAGTTGGCGTTCATCGTGGACATCATCGTCAGCGCGAAGACGACCAGCCCGATCATCATGATGGTCATGCCGCTCCGGAACTTGTACTGCGAGGGGTACGCGATGGCGGTCTTCACGGCCGGCAGCACACGCGTGAAGAGGCGGCCCGCGCGCGCCAGAACCCAGAGAAAGACATCGATGTTGTAGACCAGGACGTACGTGGCCGACGCCACCATCGCGAGCCCGGACAGGAAGAACAGCTCCACGCCGCCCTCCATCTCGCCCGTGATGAACTCGAGCGAGTCGCCCGCCGCAGCCGTCCAGAACGCGAGGATGGCGAGCCCGATGGCCGTGAACAGCGGCCGTTCGGGCGCCCCGAAGAACCGCAGGGTCAGGGCGGCGCAGATGCCGAACAGCGTGACCCCAAACATGAAGGGGAACGCCTGGTCCGCGGCGAAGCCCGCCCACACGAGGAGCGCTCCCAGCGCCAGACCCGCGAGGCCCGCCGCGAGCGACCGCCACCCGGCGCGCCGCAACTGCGGCTCCGGCAAATCGCGGATCGCGAGCACGATATTGAGCACGCTGACCCGCCACGACGAAAACGCGACCGTGACGAAGGTCAGAACCACGCCGAGCGAATACGAGATGACAAGGCTCCGCGGCGTCACGTGGAACACGATGGCGATGTCGAACACCCCGAAGAGGATCGCCATGACGCGCGTCATGCCCAGCGACACCAGCACGCCCAGCGCAGCCCCTACTGCCGCGGCCAGCACGTTGTAGGCCATGCCCTCGGACAGGAACGTCTCGATCAGGTGCCACCGCTTGAGTCCGATGGCCCGGCTGATCCCCATCTCCGTCTTCCGCTCGGCCGCGAGCATCACGAAAATCATGAAGATGAGGAGCATGCCCGCCGCGATGGAGAACAGCCCCAGAATCACGAAGAACGTCGTCATCACGTTGCCGAACTGCTCCGCCAGCTCGACCTGGTCCACCTTCGTAGGCCGGATCTGCAGATTCGTGCCCTCGAGAAGCTGGCGGACGTCGGCGACCACGGCGTCGCTCGAGTCCATCCCGCTGCGCTCGCCGCCGCGGTTCGAGATCGCCACGAAATCGACGACGCCCTCCGTTCCGAAGAGACGCTGGAGGCGGTCGAGCGGCAGCACGGCGCCCTTGCGAAAGCCGGGGGCGCCGGTCCCAGCGAGCAGTCGGTCCTTCAGCACACCCGCGACGGTGAACGTCACCGGCTCGTTCCGCACGAACAGGCGCAGCCTGTGCCCCGGCTCGATGGCGAGGTCCTCCGCGGCCGATTCGTTCACGTAGATCTCGTTCTCGCCGAGCGTCTTCAGGTCGACCGGCTCGCCATCGACCGTCACGAGGTCCGCCTCGAAGCCAGAGAGGTGGCCGGCGTCGACGCCGGTGAGCAAGATGACGGGCTCGGTCTGGCGCGCGTCGACGTTCGCCGCCGGCGCGAGCTCCCAGGAGAACGCGACCACGCCGTCCACACGCTCGTTGTTGGCGAGCCGCTCGTAGAGGCGCTCGGCCTGCCGCTGATCGAACGGCGCCGGCGGTTCGATGGAAGCGGCGAACTGGAACTCCTCCTCGTCGCCGCCGGTGGAGACGTGGACCAGCTCGTCGACCTGCCCCAGGGTACCCACCGCCTGATTGGTGATGCTGTAGTCGACCGTGTCCCCCGTCGTGAAGGCGGCGGAGATGATGAGGGTGCTCAACATGAGGCCGAGAACGATGAGCATGGTCTGGGCGCGGCGCCGGGGGATGTTGCGAACGCCGATGAGGAACATCACGCGGTCCCGGAGGATGACGTAGCCGAGCGCCGCCAGCGCGAGGCCCAGGAGGCCCACCAATACGGCCATGATCAGGTTGAGCGAGACGCCGAACAGCGTGTCCATATCAGCCGGCCTGGTCGAGCCGCTCCTCGCTGGTGATGCGGCCGTCGGTCATGCCGATGATGCGGTGGGTTCGCCGCGCGATGTTGGCGTCGTGCGTCACGAGCACGAACGTCAGGCCCAGCCGGCGGTTGAGATCGACCATGAGGTCGAGGATCTCATGGGCGTTCTGACTGTCCAGGTCGCCTGTGGGCTCGTCCCCCCAGACGATGGCGGGATTGTTGACCAGGGCGCGCGCGATGGTGACGCGCTGGCGCTGCCCGCCCGAGAGCTGCGCCGGACGGTGGTGCGCCCACTCCGTCAGGTGCACCTGCTCCAGAGCCTCCATGGCCCGCCGGCGCGCCTGGCTTGCAGGAACGCCCGACACGAGTAGAGGCAGCTCGACGTTCTCCACGGCGGTCAGCACCGGCAGGAGGTTGTAGAACTGGAACACGAAGCCCATCCGGCGCGCCCGGAACTCGGTCCGCTTTGCGTCGCTCAGCTTGCTGAGGTCCTGTCCATCGATGAGCACCACGCCGCGGTCGATGGTGTCGAGCCCACTCAAGCAGTTGAGCAGCGTCGTCTTGCCGCAGCCCGAGGGGCCCATGATGGCCACCATCTCGCCGCGCCGGACATCGAGATCGATCCCGCGGAGCGCGTGGACCTTCACGCTGTCCGTCGAATACGTCTTCTCGACGCCTCTCGCGACGATGATGAGGTCGCGCGCCTCGCCCGACGTCGTTTCGCCGACGGCCTGCGTCGTAGTCACGAGAGCCTCCCTCTCCGACACAACAGTCCAGCTTACCCGCAAAGCCCGCTCCCCCAAAAGACGAGCGACCCGGCCCCGCGGTTCCCGCTGGACCCGTTCGACCCAACGCACGGGGTCGCGTAGAGTGAGAAAGGTCTGTCCGAGGGCGCCGCAGGCGGATGTCACGGCGGCGCCAGGAGAGGAGATGGGACGTCACCGTGTCGCGATCGCATGAACGCAGCCGCGAGATCTTCGCCCGGTCCCTCGAACTCATGCCCGGCGGCGTGAACAGCCCCGTTCGCGCGTTCAAGTCCGTCGGCGGCGATCCCATCGTCATTGCGTACGGACAGGGTTCGCACCTGTTCGACGTCGACGGGAATGAGTACATCGACTTCGTCTGCTCGTGGGGTCCGCTCATCCTGGGGCACGCCCATCCCGCCATCGTCGAGGTGCTGCAGCGCGCGGCCGAGCGGGGCACGAGCTTCGGCGCGCCCACGGAGCTCGAGGCGGAGATGGCGCGCCTGGTCGTCGAAGCTGTGCCGAGCATCGAACAGGTGCGGTTCGTCAACTCGGGCACCGAAGCGACGATGTCGGCCCTGCGCCTCGCCCGCGCCTACACGCGGCGCGACCTGATCGTGAAATTCGAGGGCTGCTACCACGGCCATGCCGATGGTCTGCTCGCGCGGGCGGGCTCGGGCGTCGCCACCCTGGGCCTGCCGGACAGCCCCGGGGTGCCAGCCGCCTTCGCGGCGATGACGCTCACAGCCCCGTTCAACGACGCCAGCGCCGTGCGCGCGCTGTTCGAGGCCCGCGGTGAAGAGATCGCGGCGGTCATCGTCGAGCCCGTCGCAGGCAACATGGGTGTCGTGCCTCCCGAGCCTGGCTTCCTCGAGACTCTGCGAGAGCTGACGTCGGCGTACGGGGCGCTGCTCATCTTCGACGAAGTGATCACCGGCTTCCGCCTGGGCTACGGGGGCGCGCAGAAGCGCTACGGCGTCACGCCCGACCTGACGTGCCTCGGGAAGATCATCGGCGGCGGCCTACCCGTGGGAGCGTACGGCGGCCGGCGGGACATCATGGAGCTCGTCGCGCCCAGCGGCCCGGTGTACCAGGCCGGAACGCTCTCGGGCAACCCGATGGCCATGGCGGCGGGCATCGTCACGCTGCGCATCATCGACAACGAGGGCTTCTACGCCGTTGTGGATAGCCTGGCCCACGAGCTCGCCGAGGGGCTCCGCGACGCCGCGCTCGAGGCAGAGATCGACGTCCGGGTCAACATCGTCGGTTCGATGCTGACCTGCTTCTTCACGGACGCCCCCGTGCGCGATTACGCGTCCGCAAAGCGCGCTGACACGGACCGGTACGCCCGCTTCTTCCGGTCGATGCTCGACCAGGGGGTCTATCTGCCGCCATCCCAGTTCGAGGCGATGTTCACCTGCATCGCGCACTCCACGTCCGACATCGGCCGGACGGTGGAAGCGGCCCGCGCCGCCTTCCGCTCCCTGCGGACCTCGACGTAGACGCCGGGCTTTCTGTAACGCGCCTGTCGCCGGCCCCGTTGGATCGCTGGATGGACCGGCTCCGAAGAGCAGGCGTGATGGTTTCGTCGCGCGGCGCGCTCGTCGTTATGGAAAGCAGTGCCGTCGTCGCAGCCCTGGCTGCCCTCGCGCTCGCGGCGGCTCGCTCCTCGGTTGCGGCGGCCGTTCTTTCCGTCGTTGCCCTGGCGGGGGTGAGTCTCGGAGCGTGGTCGCTCCGGAGGAAGCGACGCCCGGCTCCGGCCGAGGGCCCGCCGGACGGAACGCTGGCCCTTCGCGACGCGGCGACCGGCCTGCACGCCGAGTGGTATCTGCGGCTGAGGGCCCACGAAGAGCTGCGGCGGTCGAACCGCCACCGCCTTCCCCTCACCGTCGTCAGTCTCTGGAGCGATGACGATGCGCAGTTCCGCCGTCTCGCCGCCACACTGCGGACGCAGTTGCGGGCGGGAGAGCTGGCGGCTCCCTTCGGCCATCTCCACATCGTGTGCCTGCTCCCGGGCACGAGCGCCGTGGGCGCGATGGGTATGGTCGCTCGAATCCTGAGCGAGGCGGGCGTACGCGCCCAGGTCGGGGTCGCGCAAACGCACGGAGCCGACGATGCGCTGGGGGACCTGCTCGAGCGGGCGCGCCGCGGCAGGACGAGCCTCGGCCCCAAGACGCCGAAGCTCAGCGTGATCCGGAACGCAGGTGGCGAGGCCGGGTCCGCGCGCTAGCGGCTCGCGACGTCACCACGAAGCCAGCGCGCCGCCTCCTTCGCGTGGTAGGTGATGATGATATCGGCGCCGGCCCGCTTGACGGCCGTCAGGATCTCGAGCGTCGCTCGCTGCTCGTCGATCCATCCCTGCCGCGCGGCCGCCTTCACCATCGAGTACTCCCCGCTCACGTTGTACGCGGCGAGCGGATGGTCGAATCGCGCTCGCGCGCGGGCGAGCACATCGAGGTAGGCCAGCGCGGGCTTCACCATGACGATGTCGGCCCCTTCCTCGATATCGATCGCGATCTCACGCAGCGCTTCGCGAGCGTTCGGCGGGTCCATCTGATAGCCCCGGCGGTCCCCGAACTGCGGCGCCGATTCGGCCGCGACCCGGAACGGACCGTAGAACGCGGACGCGTACTTGGCGGCATAGGCCATGATGGGCACATGGGCGAAGCCCTCTCGGTCCAGCGCCTCGCGGATGGCGGCGACCCTCCCGTCCATCATGTCCGACGGCGCGACCATGTCCGCACCCGCCCGCGCGTGAGACACCGCCGTGCGCGCCAGCAGCTCCAGCGTCGCATCGTTGTCCACGGACTGCCCGCTCACGATCCCGCAGTGTCCGTGGGAGGTGTACTCGCACAGACAGACGTCGGTGATGACCACGAGGTCGGGCGCCGCGGCCTTCAGCGTCCGCACTGCCTGCTGCACGATGCCGTCATCGGCGTACGCTTCGGATCCGAGCTCGTCTTTCGCCGCCGGCAGCCCGAACAGCAGCACCGCGGGAATACCCAGCCCCTGGAGCTCGGCCGCTTCGCGTGGAAGCAGGTCGACGCTGAGCTGGAACTGCCCCGGCATCGCCTCGATCTCGCGGCGAGTATCGTGGCCGTGCATGACGAAGAGGGGATACACGAAATCAGCGGGCGAAAGACGGGTCTCCCGCGCGAGCTGCCGCAGACCTTCGGACTGCCGCAGCCGGCGCGTCCGGGCGAATCCCGTGCGGGTCCGCAGTTCTGCGATCATGGCGTCCTCCCTCTCGCTTCGCGGGCAACCTCCCCCCGCTTCTCGAAGGCCTCTTCGAGCGCGCGAACGAGGCCGGGGATGGTGTGCTCGCGAGCCACGATGGCCGGTTCCAGCCCCGCCTCCTTCACCGCCTGAGCGGTGATCGGCCCGATGCACGCGATGGTCACCCGCTCGAGCGGTGAGACGTCGCCTTCGAGCAGCTCGACGAGATGCCGCACGCTCGACGACGACGCGAAGGTCGCGATGTCGATCTCCCCCGCACGCAGCGCTCGCAGGCCTTCCGCCTCCGGATCGGGTGTCGCCGGCCGGTAGAGCGCCACGTCATCGACCTCCGCGGCGCCCAGCGCCCGGATGCCGTCGACGAGCGCGTCTCGCCCTTCCGAAGAGCGCGGTATCAGAACACGCGCTCCGTCCACGGGAACCGCCGCCGCCCGCAGCGCCTCCAGCAGTCCCTCCGCGGTGTACGTCTCCGCGACGACGTCAGGGACGACGCCGTGCGCTTCGAGAGCCGACGCCGTGGCGGGCCCGATGGCCGCGACCCGGCTGGCCACGGACCGGGCGTCGCGGCGAGCATCCCGGAGCAAGCCAAAGAACAGCCGCACGCCGTTCGCGCTCGTGAACACGGTGAGCGCGTAGGCGCCAGCGGCGAGCCGTTCGAAGACGTCGCACAGCGCCGTAGCGTCCACCAACGGCTCGATAGCGATGGTGGGGAGCTCGACAGGCGAGGCGCCTGCCGCTTCGAGCATCCGGGCGAGCTCGCTGGCCTGCTCGCGCGTCCGCGTGATGAGCACCCGCTTGCCGAAGAGTGGCCGGTTGTCGAACCAGCGCAACGCGTCGCGCAACCGGGCCACGTCGCCCACGACGGTCACCGCAGGGCTCGTGACGCCGGCCTCGGTCGCCCGCGCGACGATGTCGGACAGCGTGCCCATCACTGTGCGCTGGTTCGCGAGCGTTCCCCATTGCACGACGGCCACCGGGGTCTCGGGCGAACGCCCGCCTTCGATCAGAAGCTCCACCACCTGCGGTAGCGTCTTCGTGCCCATGAGGAGCACGATGGTGTCGATCGCGGTCGCGAGCCGCCGCCAGTCGACGGCCTCATCCTCCTTCGTGGGGCCCTCATGTCCCGTGACCACGGCGAAGGACGACGCCAGGCCGCGGTGCGTCACCGGGATGCCCGCGTACGCCGGCGCCGCCACCGCCGACGTCACGCCGGGCACGATTCGGAACGGGATCCCCGCCTCTCGGAGCGCCAGCGCTTCTTCGCCGCCGCGTCCGAAGACAAAGGGATCGCCGCCTTTGAGCCGGACCACCCGCTTGCCCTCGAGCGCCTTCTCGATCAGGAGGGCATTGATCTGGTCCTGCGCCATGGTATGGCAGTCCGGAAGCTTGCCGACATACACGCGTTCGCAGGCGGGCGATGTGAAGCGCTCGACGATGCGCGGGTCGACGAGCCGGTCGTACACGACGACCTCAGCGTCCCGAAGCGCCTCCACGGCGCCGAGAGTCAGCAGCGCAGGGTCACCGGGCCCTGCGCCCACCAGCGCGACCGGATGGACGCGGCCGCTCACGCGCCCACCTCCGCGAGCGGCAAGCCGGCCCGCGCGGCCAGCTCTTCCGCCAGCGCGGCGCCGAGACGCTCGGCGTCCGCGGGCGCGCCGCGCAGCTCCCCGCGCACAACGGGCGCGCCGGGCCGTTCGGCCAGCGCGCCGATCACCCGAACCGAGCCCTGGTCGAGCGTCGCGTGCGCCCCGGCCGGGAACCGGCAGCCCGCTCCGAGGCGGCGGAGAAAGGCTCGTTCGGCCTCGACGCAGACGCGCGTGGGCTCGTGGTCGAGCGGCCGGAGCGCCTCGAGCGCGAGGTCATCGCTGCCCCGCGCTTCCACCGCCAGCGCTCCCTGGCCCACGGCCGGCGTCATCACCGCAGGATTGAACACTTCGGACGCCCGATGCGCCAGGCCCAGCCTCGACAAGCCGGCCATCGCGACGACGATGGCGTCGTACGCCCCTTCATCGAGACGCCGGAGCCGTGTGTCCACGTTGCCCCGGATGTCGAGCGTGCGCAGGTCCGGGCGCAGGGCGAGCGCCTGCGCCGCTCGGCGCGCGCTTCCCGTCCCTACCCTGGCGCCGGGAGGAAGCGCGGCGAGCGGCGCTCCGTCTCGAGAAATTAGCGCATCCCGCGCGTCCGCCCGCTCAGGCACGGCCGCGATAACGAGGCCCAGAGGCAGCTCGGTGGGAAGGTCCTTGAGGCTGTGCACCGCGAGATCGATCTCGCCCATGAGCAGGGCTTCTTCCAGCTCCTTCACGAAGACGCCCCTACCGCCGAGCTCCGTCAGCGACGTGCGCGTGTCGCGGTCCCCTTCGGTACGCACGATGCGGACACGGATGTCGAGGTCGGGGTTGGCTGCGCGCAGCGCGTCGACGACGATGTCCGTCTGGGCCAGCGCAAGCTTGCTGCCGCGAGTGCCGACGACGACCGCGGGCACCGGCTACGGCTCCTCCTCGTCCTCTGCGTCGTCGGCGACCCCCGGTCCGAGTCGGAAGAGCTCGCGCACTGCGGGAACGTAGCGCTCGCCGTCGCTCTCCTGCTTGAGGCGCAGGATGGGATCGTGCAGCAGACGCTTGACGATCGCTTCGCTCATCGCCTCGATGCGCTGCCGGGCGTCGTCATCGAGGCCGAGGCGCGGCAGCGTGCGTTCGAGCTCCGCCTGCCGGATCGATTCGGCCCGCTTCCGGAGCGCCGCGATCGTGGGCACGACCTGGAGCGAGCGCAACCACTCGGAGAATCGCGCCAGCTCCTCCTCGACGATCGCCTCGACCCGCTGGATCTCCGCCCTGCGCGCGTTCAGGTTGTCCCGCGCGACCGACCGCAGGTCATCGATATCGAACAGATGCACGCCGGGCAGCGCGCGCACCGCCGGGTCGACGTCGCGCGGCACTGCGATGTCGATGAGCAGCAGCGGCCGGCCGTCCCCGTTCCGGCTGGTCCGCACCAGCTCGGGCCCGATGAGGAATTCCGGGGCTCCGGTGGACGTGATGACGATGTCGGCCTGGCCGAGGGCCCAGTCGAGGCGATTGAACGGCACCGGCGCGGCCCCGAGGTCGCTCGCGAGCTCCCGCGCCCGCTCGAACGTCCGGCTCGTGACCAGCATCTGCCGCACGCCGGCTTCAGCGAGCGATCGCGCCGTGAGCTTGCCCGCGCCGCCGGCGCTCACCACGAGCACCGTGCTCGACGACAGGTCCCCCACCGTCTTTCGGGCCAGCGCCACCGCTGTGGAGCTCACCGACACCGCATGCCGGCCGATGCCGGTCTCGTTACGCGCCCGCCGCCCTACGCGGATGGCGCTGTGGAACAGCCGCGAGAGCACGGCGTTGTGCGTTCTTGCGGCCGTCGCAGCCGCGAACGCGGATCGGACCTGCCCCAGAATCTCCGCCTCGCCCACGACCATGGACTCGACGCCGGCGGCGACGCGGAACAGATGACGCGCGGCTTCCTTCCCGGTGCGGACGTAGAAGGGCGCGCCGCCTTCGGGTGGAGACTGACCCCGGGCGCGCGCGAGCGCCTCGATGACGGGCGCGGGGTCGCGCACCGGCCACGGACCCGTGAGATACACCTCGGTGCGGTTGCAGGTCGAGAGCACCGCCGCGCCTTCGTAGGCCTCTTTGAGCAGCTCCAGCGCCCGTCCCACTTCGTCCCCGTTCAGGGCGAAGCGCTCGCGCACGGCGACGGGCGCCGTCTTGTGGCTGATGCCGACCAAGGAGATGTGCACGTTCTTACCTCGGTTCTTCGGCGCTCACCGGCTCCGGTTCGCCGACGCCGTCGACGCCGAGCGATCGCAGGAGATAGGCGCGCGCCTCGTCGAAGCGCCGCTGCGCCAGCAGCGCCCGGAGCCTGGCGTCGATGGCGCGCTGCCACGTCTCCCGCTCGGGGCGGATGCCGCGCTCCCGTAAAAGCGCCCGGACCTCGCCCAGCAGGTCGTTCAGCTCGGGGATTTCCTGATCGAGATAGACCTCGAGCTCTTCGCGCAGCCGGCGCGCCATCGCAGGACTGCTTCCGCCGGTAGACGCCGCCAGCGTCACGCTGCCCTTGCGAACGACCGACGGCAGGATGAAGTCGCAGTTGGGCGGGTCGTCCGCCGCGTTCACCCAGATGCGCTTTCGCTTCGCCTCGGCCGCGATGGCGGCGTTGGCGCTGCGGTCATCGGTCGCGATCATGACCAGCTCGAAGCCATCGATGTCGCCCTCCCGCCATTCGCGGGCGATGTGCTTGATGGCGCCCGCCGCCTTCAGCGCCTCGAGCTCCGGGTGCAGGCCGGGGCTCACGACCGTGACGTCCGCCTCGGCGGCGAGCAGCCCGCGCACCTTCTCGAGGCCGACCTCGCCCCCGCCGATGACGATGACCGGCCGCCCCTTCATCTCCAGGAAGATCGGGTAGTACGCCATCTACGCCACCTGCTCCGGCACGACGGTGAGGGGCACGGCGTCCGCGCGCCCGAAGCGCGCCACCTGGCGGTGGACCGGCTCGAGCCGCTCGTACGGCTCGGTGATCCCCAGCTCCTCGTCGGTCAGGTAGCACGCAGGATCCTCGGCCCATGGATCGCCGTAGTAGCTTTCGGCCCGCACCCTGAGGTTGCCGTTGCAGATGTCGAAGTACGGGCACACGGAGCACCGGCCCTTGATGTGCCCCTTGCGGTTCTTCAGGATGCGCATCACGTCGTTCGAGAGGTCCGTCCAGATCTCGCTGAACGGCCGCTCCCGGACGTTGCCGAAGCTGTAGTGCTGGCTGAACTGGTCCGCGTGCACGTTGCCGACGTTGTCGATGTCGGCGACCGCGACGCCCGACTGGTTCCCCCCGTTCCAGCGCAGCATCTGCAGCACCTCCTCGGCGCGTTCGGGCTGCTCCTCGCGCACCCGGAGGTACAGGTACACGCCGTCGGTGTGGTTATCCACCGTCAGGATGTCCTTCGTGATGCCGCGCCGGTGGAAGTCCTGCGTGCGGGCGAAGATGGTGTCCACCGCCGCCCGTGTCTCTTCGTGCATCAGGTCGTGCTTCACGATGCGGTCGCCCCGGCCCGCGTACGCCAGGTGGTAGAAGCACGCGCGAGGGATGTTCTCCTCTTCGATGAGGTCGAACAGCTCGTTCAGGTGGGGGAAGTTGTACTCCGTGAGCGTCACGCGGATGCCGACCCGGATGCCCACGTCGAGGCAGTGGTGGATCGCCCGCAGCGAGGCCTGGAACGCGCCCTTCTTGCCGCGAAAGCGGTCGTGAATCGCCTCCGGCCCGTCGATGCTGATCCCGACGTACGAGAGCCCGAACGTCTTCAGCGCCTCCGCGACCTCGCGGTCGATCAGCGTCCCGTTGGTCGACAGCACCGCGCGGATGCCGCGCTCTCGCGCATAACTGATGAGCTCGAACAGATCGGGCCGGAGGAGAGGCTCTCCCCCGGAGAACAGGATGACCGGCACGCCGAACTGCGCCAGATCGTCGATGACCGCCTTGGCTTCGGCGGTGCTCAGCTCGCCCTCGTAGTCGCGGTCGTGCGAATCGGTGTAGCAGTGGGCGCAGTGGAGATTGCAGCGCCGGATAATGTTCCAGACCACGACGGGCTTCTTGTCTTCGGAGTAGTGCAGGAGGTGCGGGGGCAGATTCCGCGCCTGCCGGCCGAACCGGAGGGCGTCTCCCGGGGTCGCCGTACCGCAGAGAAGTCGCGTCACGCCCAGCATGAGGGCTTCCTTTCTAGTTCACCGCCCGCGTCGCCGCGCGGGCGACGGCGGCGGACCCGTCATAGTGTTCCGTCATGCCCAGCAGCACTTCGTCGGCCAGCGACAGGATCTGCGCGCAGGCTTCGAACGCCTCGACCCCGGACGCCCCCTGCGCCTCGACCGCTTTCCGGGCCGATTCCTCCAACGTGCGCCGGAAGAAGGTGAACGCCTCGACGGCCTGGCTCACCGACAGCCCGGCGCCGCGCAGCGTCGCGCCGTACTCGCGCCCAAGCTCGCGCGCCGCCTGATGCGTCGCCCCCCTGCGATGCCGGCGCGAGAACGACTCCCCGACCAGCGCCACCAGCCGCCGCCCCAGGTCCCGCATGCGCTCGCGCGTCGCGCCATCGAGCCCGGCGTACCACGGCGCATCGTGCACGGCGCGGCGGTGGATCTGGCGGCGGATGCGGGTAGAGGCGATGTCGGCGAGCTGGCTGTTGCCGGGACCGCGCCGGCCGCTCAGCCAGGCGTCCAGGTCCGAACGGGAGAAGCGCCGGTGGCCGCCCGGCGTGCGGAAGGTCCGCACCTGACCGGCGTCGGCCCAGCGCCGGAGGGTCGATTCGTCGACGCCGAGGAGCCGGCAGGCCTGGCCCAGGGTGAGCCACTGGTCCGCAGGCGCGGTTCCCGACGTCGGCGCAGCGAATCTACTCAAATCTGCACATTGCTCCCGTTCGTTCGTACTGCTGCGTAGATTCTAGAAGCCGGCGCCACGTTGCGTCAACGTGCCATGGGTCACACGGTCCATGCCCGACGGCACAGCCGGGAGATACAGGCCGCTCGGTGTGGCGCATTGGGGACTACGGACGCGCGGTCGGGAGGAAGACAACGCGAGGCCCCCGCGTTCAGCAGGGGCCTCGCCGTAACTTCCCGGAGGAGGCTCAAACACCTACGGTGTTGTCGTCCCGGTCGCCTCTGGCGACGGCGTCGTAACCGGGCTCGCCGTCGGCGCTGGCGTGTTCGTCGGCGTGGGTGTCGGCGTGGCCGTCTTGCTCGGGACCGTCGCCGTCCGCGTCACCGGGCGCGTCACGTCGCCGTTGGTCCGCTCGGCGTCGACCCACAGCTTCACGTCCTCGGCTGCGCTGTCCCGCGGAACGGTGATTTCGAACGGCGCCTTCTCGTTCTCGTCGATGTCGCCGACCTCATCGCTCCCCACACGCAGCACGTTGCCGTCGTCATCAAGCACGGCGGCGCAGACCTTCACGTCTTCGAAGTCCTCGTTGTCGTCGTTGAAGATCTCGCCGGTGATCACGAAGTCGCTGCCGATCCAGGCGACGTTGACGTTCTGGAACTCGAGGTCGGGATCGATCTTCTCCCCGAGAGGCAGGCGCACCAGAACTCGCGTCTCCACGCGGTCGGCCCGCTTGTTGTTCTTGAGCACCGCTTCGAACGGCGCCTCCGCCTTCCCGTCGTCGCTCTGCAGCGTCCGCGTGCAGATGCGCACGACCTTCGTCGACAGGATCTCGTCGCCGTCGTAGAACTTGACCTCGACGTCGGTGTCGACGGCCTGCACGTTCGGCAGCGCGTTCCGGGCCATGCCGACGAAGACGGAGTCGCTGCCCCGCACGAACAGGCGCCCGCCCAGCACGAAACACCCGGATGCGGCGAACGCGAGGATCATGAGCGCCGGAAGGCCGATGAGCATGATCCGCCGGCTTCTTGCCACGTTCTTCATCATGGTTGGTCCTCCTTGGTGGGAACGATTGTGACGCTCGGATTCGAGGTCCGCTGTTGGTTCCGACGAAGGAACCGCCCGAACGGTTCCGCCCCCTCTGGCTCGTCTTCGCCTGTAGGAACGCGCCGGGTCGCGAAAGGTTAACGGCTCCCGGACGATGTGACGCCGCTCACCGCGCGGCGGCGCCCATCTCGGGCATGGCGAAGCGCGCGCCCCACTCCATCATCGCCGCCAGCACCGGCTGCAACGCCTGCCCCTTCGGTGTGAGGGAGTACTCGACGCGGGGTGGAAGCTCGCGATACTGTCGCCGTTCGACGACGCCCTGGGCCTGGAGGGTGCGGAGGCGGGCCGAGAGGAGGTTGGGCGAGATGCCGGGGAGACGGTCTTGGAGTTCGGAGAAGCGGAGGGGGCCGGAGAGGAGGTCGCGAACGATGAGGAAGGTCCACTTTTCGCCCACGACGTTCAGGCAGGCGGCGATGGGGCAGAGCTGGTCGTAGGGTCGCGCCACCCTCGAGGCCTCCCTTCGTGACGACGGATTTCACAGAGATTTTACTTGACATCCGATAGCGATGTCACTACATTTTCCGTAGTGCTTGGCGGCGGACCCTCGTCTGCCGCCGCCCTGGCGCGGAGGGAACCGCCGCGCAGGAGGTGAACCGAGATGGTCGAGACGAAAGCCGAACTGGTGTGCCTGAGCTGCAGCCGCCGTCTGGGCGTCGTGGAAACGACCGGCGAGCGGAAGCTCCAGCTCAGCCCGAACGCGACGCTCCCCGAGACCGTGCGCATCGTCGGGCGGCAGCTCCGCTGCGGCCGCTGCGGCGGCAGCGTGATGCTCGAGGACCTGCAGGAGCTGTACGCCGCGGCCTGAGCCGGACGCCGGCGCCGACCTCGCTTCAGGCCCCTCCTTCCGGAGGGGCCTGTCGTATTCCCGGCCCCGCGCGTATCATCGCCGCGAAAGGGGGACCAGGCTCATGCTGTTGCAGGATCGCGTCGCCATCGTCACGGGAGGCGGCAGCGGCATCGGAAGAGGCGTCGCGCTCCGGTTCGCCCGCGAAGGCGCGAAGGTCGCCATCGTCGATATCGCTCAGGACCGGCTCGACGAGACGACCGCGCTCCTGGCGGAGGCACGCGCGCCTTCGCTCGCGGTCCGCGCCGACGTGAGCGTCACCGACGACGTCGAGCGGGCGTTCGCGGCCGTGCTGGAGCGCTTCGGGCGCGTCGACATCCTCGTCAACAACGCCGGCATCGGGAATCCGCCGAGGCCGATCGTCGAGATGGACGACGAGGGCTGGGACCGGACCATCGCGGTCAACCTGCGCAGCGTGTTCCTGTGCTCGCGCGCCGCCGCCCGCCAGATGATCCGCCAGGGCGGAGGCGGGCGCATCATCAGCGTGGCGTCGCAGGCCGGGAAGACGGGCTACGCGCGGCTGGCGCCCTACTGCGCCTCCAAGGCAGGCATCATCCTCTTCACGCAGGCTTTCGCGAAGGAGGTGGCGCCCTACGGCATCCTCGTGAACTGCGTCTGCCCCGGCACCATCGACACGCCGCTCCTGCGCGCGGGCGTCGAGCAGGCCACCGGCGGCGCGATCCCGTTCGAGCAGGCCATCGCCAGCGTGCTGCCGTCCATCCCCCTGGGGCGTATCGGCTATCCGGAGGACGTCGCGAAGCTGATCACGTTCCTCGCGTCGGACGAGGCCGACTACATGACCGGGCAGGCCATCAATATCACCGGCGGGCAGGAGATGCACTGACGATTCTTATGTCGAGTGCGCCCTACACCTCGCGCTCGCCGTAATACGGCATGCTGACCTTGCCCGGCGCCGACTCCTTCTTCACGCCCCCGACCATCGCCTGCGTCACGGGCGCGATGACCCTGGGGTCGGTCATCACGTTCAGGCAGGCCGGCTTGCCGCTCTCGAACGCCCGGCGGATCGCGGGACCGATGTCCTGGGGCCGCTCCACCAGCTCCCCGTAGCACCCGAATCCCTGCGCCGCCAGGTCATAGCGCGTCGGCCCGAGCTCCGTCGCGACGATGCGGTCCCGCCCGTAGATGAGCTCCTGACCGTGGAGCGACATTCCCCACTGCTGATCGTTGTTCACCACCGTGACGATGGGAAGCCCGTGGCGGGCCATCGTGTCGAACTCGGCGAAGTTGAGGCCCACCGAGCCGTCGCCGATGACGCAGAGCACCTGCCGGCCGGGATGCGCCACCTGCGCCGCGATCGCGAAGGGCATGCCCGTGCCCAGACACCCGAGATAGCCGTGCGACAGCCAGTGGCCGCCTCCCCGGACGACGGCCGCCATATCCATCCACGAAGCCGTCTCGCCACCGTCCGCCACGATGATGGCGTCGGGCGCCACCGCCTGCGCGATCTCGTGCGCGAGGCGGTACGGATGGATGGGCACGGCGTCGCTCCGGAGCGCGTCGGCGAACATCGCCTCCGAGAGCCCTTTGGCGCGTGAGACCGCTTCGAGCCACGCGTCGCGGCGGACCCACCGCCGCTCCTTCGCGGCGTCGATGAACGCCTCGAGCGCTTTCCGGCAGTCCGCGACGATGCCGAGGTCCACGTCGCGGTTGCGGCCGAGCTCCTCGCCCTCGATATCGACCTGAATCAGCCTGGCGCTGCGGACGAAGCCTCCTCCGCGTCCGCCGGTGAAGAGGCCGAGGCGCGCGCCGAGGAGCAGCGCGACGTCGGGCGGCGCCGAGCCGGTCGCCGCCGCCACCGGAAGCGTCATGAACCCGCGACCCGACAGCGGATGGTCGTCGGGCACCATGCCTCGCGCCTTCGAGTTGGCGAAGACGGGGATGTTGGTGAGCTCGGCGAACTGGCGGAGCAGGTCGCCGGCCCCCGAGAACCACGCGCCGCCTCCCGCCAGAATCGCCGGGCGCTCGGCCTCAGCGAGCCACGCGATGGCGCGCTCGACGGCGTCTTTCGGCGGCGCGGGCGGCGCTTCGGGCGCGACCCGCTCGGGGAAGACCGCGCGCGATTCGTCGACCCGCGCGAAGAGCACGTCCGCCGGCACCTCGAGGAACACGGGGCCGGGCCGGCCCGTCGTGGCGACGCGCAACGCCTGCGCGACGAGATCGGGGATGCGATGGGTGTGGGTGATCCGGTGCGCCCACTTGGTGATGGGCCGCATGAGCTCGACCTGGTCGATTCCGCCCTGCAGCGGCAACGTCTCCGCATCCACCAGCGGCGCGGCACCGCCGATGACGAGGACAGGGCTGCAGTCCAGGTACGCGTTCGCGACCCCGGTGACGATGTCCGTCACGCCGGGGCCGGCGGTGACGATGGCCACCCCCACGCGGCCCGTCGTCCTCGCCCAGCCGTCAGCCGCGTGCCCGGCGGCCTGCTCGTGACG
>DATLZC010000055.1:0-6314 GCA_035574215.1 Dehalococcoidia bacterium
GCCGCGGCGTCGCCGCCGAATCCGCCCGCCGCAACCACGCTCGAAACGGCGCGAGCCCTCGCCCGCGAGGGCGGCGTCGAGGGCGCGGCGTGGCTCTACACGCTGGCGGCGGTGGCAGGCCCGCCGGGCGACCGCGCGCAGGCGTGGTTCGAGCGCGCCGTGACGTTGCGGGCGATGGGCCGCTACGACGCCGCCCTGCGCTCCCTCGATTTCGCGGCGAAGGCGGGCGGGCCGCTCGCGACCGACGCCCTCTGGTTGCGCGCGGTCATTTTGCGCGACGCCGGCGACGACGCTGCCGCGCTGGCGTCGCTGGACGCCTACAGGGCGGCGGGAGGCGGTCACCCGGCCGCGCGGGCGCTGCGGGCCGAGCTCCTCGCGGCGACGGGCAGCCCGGACGAAGCGGCGAGCGAAGCGACGGCGCTGCTCGCCTCGCTTCCCGAAGCCTCGGCGGAACGGCTCGCGCTGTCCGTGGCCCGAGGCTTCGACCGGGCGGGCGACGCCGCGTCGGCGCTCGCGTGGTACCGGGATGTGTACGCTCGGACGGACGACCCCAACGCGCTCCTCCGCATCGCCCAGATCGAGCGGGATGCGGGCGACGCGGCGTGGGTCGCGGACGCCACGCAGGTGGTGATGAACGCGCCCTCGTCGGACGCCGCGCTCGATGCGCTCGCCATGCTGGACGCGGCGGGCGTCCCGGTGGACGGCTACGCGCGCGGGCTCGCCCTGTACCGGCATCTCGACTACGCAGGGGCGGAACGCGCGTTTCTCGACTACCGGGACGCTGGCGGCCCCCTCGCCGGTCGGGCCGCGTTCTACCTGGGGGCGATCGCCGAAGAACGCGGCGACCGGGAGGGCGCGATCGCCTGGTACAGCCGCTCGCTGGAGGAAGACCCCGGGGGCCCGCTGGCGGACGACGCCCTGTGGTGGCGAGCGTCCCTTCGCGAATCGGCCGGAGACATCGAAGGGGCGATCGAAGACCTCCGTCGGCTGGCCGCGGCCTATCCCGAGACCGAGTTCGGCGCTGAGGCAGGCTTCCGGGTCGGGCTCCTGCTGTACCGCGAGGGGAAGGCGGCGGAGGCAGCCGAAGCCTTCCGGGCGGCGCCCGCGCCGGACACGGAGTCGGCGCACCGGGCGCGATACTGGGAGGCGAGGGCGCTCGCCGCCGCGGGGCGCCAGGCGGACGCCGACGCGCTCCTCCAGGACCTGGCGTCATCGCCCGAGGTCGATTACTACACCCTGCGCGCCGCGGGGCCAGTCGAGGGCGGCGCTGTGGTTCTCGAGCGCGGGGAGCCGGACTGGGCGGCGATCGAGGAGTGGCTCGCGAGCGTGACCGGCGCGCCGCCTGTCGTGGCCTTCGACGACCTCGTGTTCGCGCCGGCCTGGGCCCGCGGCCTCGAGCTGCTTTCGCTGGGCCTGGAGCCGGAAGCGGACGCCGAGTTCGCCACGCTGCTCGAGAATGCGGGCAGCGACCCGAACGCGCTCTACCAGCTCGCCCGGGCGTTCCGGAAGATCGGCAGAACCCATCTCTCGGCGCGGGCTGCCGCGCGGCTCCTGACAGCGCTGCCCGAGGGCGCCTGGCGGGAAGCCCCGCGCGACCTCGTCCGGCTCGCGTATCCGGTCGAGTATCTGCCGCTCCTGGCGACGCTGCAGCGGCAGCGCGGGGTCGACCCGCTGGTGATGCTGGCGCTCATCCGGCAGGAGAGCTTCTTCGACCCGCTGGCGGGGTCGTCGGCGGGCGCGCTCGGACTGACCCAGGTGATCCCGTCGACGGGACGGGAGGTGGCCGCGTCCCTGGGCCTGCAGGACTTCGACCCGTCGGCGCTCTTCCGTCCGGCGGTCAGCATCGCCGTCGGGGGCGCGTACCTGGCGTCCCAGATCGAGCGGTTCGACGGGAATGTGTATCATGCGTTGGCGGCGTACAACGGCGGTCCGGGCACGGCGGCAGCGGCGCTGGACCGCGCCGGGGACGACGTAGACCTGTTCGTCGAGCTGTTGCCGTACGCCGAAACCCGGCTGTATGTCCGCCGGGTCGTGACGCACCTGGCGTTCTACCGCTACGCGTACGCAGGGCTGGATCGCCCCGCGCTGCCGGGGCCGTGAACAGTCCGTTCTGGGTCCGTTCGGCCCCGCCGTCCGGCATCCGCCCTTCCTAGACAGTACGGGGTGCGTGGGGTACCTTTGAGCGGCCCTGGGCACTGAACGCGCGCCGCCGGACGCGCGGCGGAACGATTCGCCAGGTCCGCATCTCAGCCTACAAGGAGGAACGCAGTGCATATCGTCGTCTGCGTGAAGCAGGTTCCCGACTGGGACATCCCGCCCTCCAGCTTCAAGGTGGACGAGGCGGCCAAGAAGGTCGTCCCGCCGCAGGGGGTGGCCCCGGTGGTGTCGCAGTTCGACGCCATCGCCGTCGAGGCCGCGATGCGCATCAAGGACGCGAAGCCCGACACCAAAGTCACCATCATGAGCCTGGGCCCCGCGTCCGCTCGCGACGCCATCAAGCACGGGCTCGCCATGGGCGCGGACGAGGGCGTCCTCATCGACGACCCGGGCACGCTCGATGGCGACTCCTTCGCGACGGCGACGGCGCTCGCCGCCGCCATCAAGAAGCTGGGCGACGTCGACCTCGTCATCTGCGGCCGGCAGGCGGTGGACTGGGACATGGGCGTGACCGGGTCGGCCATCGCGGGCATCCTGGGCTGGCCGGTGGTCACCATCGCCAAGTCCATCAGCGTGAACGGCAAGGTCACGGTCGAGCGGGTGCTGAGCGACGGGTTCGAAACGGTCGAAGCGCCGCTTCCGTGCGTGGTCACGGTCTCGAACGAGCTCGGGGAGCCGCGCTACCCGAAGCTGCAGCAGATCATGATGGCGGCGCGCAAGCAGGTCCAGGTGTGGACCGCCGCCGACCTCGGCCTCAGCCCCGACCAGGTCGGGCCCGCGGGCTCCAAACTCACCCTCGAGCGGCTGTACCAGCCCGTCTCCGAGACCAAGGTCGAGATCATGGAGGGCGACACGCCCGAGGAGCAGGCCCAGAACCTGGTGCGCAAGCTGCGAGAAGCGAAGCTCATCTAGTCCGCCCGCGGGACGGACGTGAACAGGAGTGAAGTCACATGGCGGAAGGCATCCTGGTCGTCGGCGAGGTGGCTGACGGCAAGATTTCGTCAACGACGGCGGAGCTGCTGGGCGCGGCCCGCCGGCTGAACGCAGGCGCCGTGTCCTGCGTCCTGGCAGGCCATGGCGTAGCCGACGCGGCGAAGAGCGCCATCGAATACGGCGCGGACAAGGTGTACGTCGTCGACGATGTGAATCTGGCGACCTACACCACGGACGGGTACGTCCAGGCGGTCCGCAAGGTGGTCGAGCAGGCCGACCCCGCCGCCGTGCTGCTCGGCCAGACGGACATCGGGCGCGACCTCGCGCCCGCGCTGGCCGCGAGCCTCGGCGTCGGGGCGGCGATGGACGCTATCGAGCTCAACTGGAACGGCAAGCTGACGATCACACGGCCGTGCTACGGCGGAAACGCCCGCGCGGTGAACTCGTTCAAGGCGACGCCCGCCATCGCCACCGTGCGCCCGAAGTCGCAAGAGGCGCTCGAGCCCGACCCGTCGCGGCAGGGCGAGGTGGTCACCGTGACGGGCGCGGTCGACCCCTCGCGCATCCGGACCAAAGTGGTGAGCCGGACGCAGGCGAAGGAAGAAGGCATCCGTCTCGAGGATGCGGACGTGGTGGTCGCGGGCGGCCGCGGCCTCGGCGGGCCGGAGAACTTCACGCTCATCGAAGAGCTCGCGCGCCTGCTGGGCGGCGCTGTCGGCGTCACCCGCGCCGTGGCCGACCTCGGCTGGCGCCCGGTGTCCGAGCAGGTGGGCCTCACGGGCAAGGTGGTGAGCCCCACCCTGTACATCGCCGTCGGCGTGTCGGGAGCGAGCCAGCACATGGCCGGCTGCTCGGGCTCGAAGAACATCGTGGCCATCAACAAAGACCCGGAGGCGAACATCTTCAAGTCCGCCCGGTTCGGCATCGTGGGCGACTTCAAGCAGGTGCTGCCTCCGCTGATCGAGGCCATCAAGAAGGCGAAGGCCGAGGGATAGATTCGCAGGGAATCTGGTCCGGAGGCCCCGGTCCTGCCGGCGCCCGCCTGCCTTCAGGCGGATGAGGCGGGACGGGGGCTTCCGGCGCTTCCAGCGCCGCCGGAGCGCCGGCGGCTTCGGGCATAAGGAGCGCCCCATGAGTGAATTCTCCCGCAGGATCCGCCGGGCCATGCGCGCGGAGCCCGCTCCCATCGGGTTCGGCGCCGCTACCCGTCCTCCCGCGCCGACCATGCTCGTCCTGGCCGTCGCGCGCAACGCCGACGACGCGGCCGCCGCGGCGAGCGCCGGCGCCGACGCCATCCTGCTCGACGGCGTCGCGCAAGGCGCGCTCGCGGGCGCGTGCAAGCGGGTCCAGGGCACGCCGTGCGGCGCCCGCGCCGAGCAGGCCGACCAGAAGACCGTCGCCGCGGCGCGCGAGGCCGGAGTCGATTTCCTGCTCGTCGAGCCCGATCGCACCGCCGCCGCCGCGCTGCTCGACCGCGAGGTCGGCTTCGTCCTCGACCTGCGGGAGGAGCTGACCGACATCCAGCTCCGCACGCTCGACGGGATGAACATCGACGCCATCTGGGTGGGCTCGCTCGACGGCCCGCTCACGCTGCGGCGGCTCATGGAGCTGCAACGGGTGTCGGGCCTCTCGCGCAAATCGCTGGCCCTGTTCGTTCCCGGCGAGATCGAGGCGAGCGACCTCGAAGCGCTGAGGGCGGCGGGCGTCGCCGTGGTGGCGGTGGATGCCGCGAAGAAAGGCGCCATCGAGGCGATGAAGAAGGCGGTGGCGGCGCTGCCGCCGCGCTCGGCCTTCCGGGCGGAGGAACGCCCCACCGCGCTGGTGCCTCGAATGGGGATCGGGGCCGCCGAAGAGGAAGAGGAAGAAGAGGAGTAGAGTCGAAAACCTCACGTTGACGTAGGCGTCAACCCGCCCATAAGATGTCGGGAGCACAGGGCCGGAGTACGTCAGTGGCCGAGCCGGGAGAAGCCTACCTGCAGATCGGTGAAGTCGCCGAGCGCACCGGCGTTACCCAGCGGACCCTGCGGTTCTACGAGGAGAAGGGGCTGCTGAAGCCGCCGACGCGCATGGAGGGCGGCTTTCGCCTCTATTCGGAGGAGGACGTCCAGCGCGTCGAGCGCATCAAGCGCTTGCAGACCCTGCTGGGCTTCACCCTCGCCGAGATCAAGGAGATGGTCGAGGCCGAGGAGGTGAAGCTCCAGCTCCGGCAGGAGTACCGTCACGACGCGGACATCGCTGACCGGAAGGCCAAGATCGAGAAAGCCATCGAGGTGACCGAACGTCAGGTCGCCGTCATCCGGCAGAAGATGGACGCGCTGGCGGACATGCGGAACCATCTCGAGGAACGGCTGGCGAAGTATCGGGGCTGGCTGGCGCAGCTCGAACAGCAGGCGGAAGAGTTGCGCGCCGCCAGGCGCTAGCGCCCAGCGTCGCACGGAACCGCAGGCGGGACGAGCCACACCGGAACGTCCCGCCGCGCTGATCTCTATGGGTAGAGCCTCGGACCAGCCCCCACGGCACGCATCGCCCTTCGCGGCGCTCCCCCCCGGCAGCGCGGCGCAGGGCGCGCTTCCCCTCACCGGCTGGCGTCAGACGTTCGCCTCCCTCCTCGAACACCCCGTCTTTGCCACCTACTACATCGGCAACGTCGGCTTCTTCTTCGGTATGAACATGATGATCATCCTCCGGGGCTGGCTCGTGTTCCAGCTCACCGATCGCGCGTCGGCCCTGGGGCTCATCATGGCCACCGTCGCTCTGCCTATGCTCGTGCTCGCCCCCGTGGGCGGCGTCGTCGCCGACCGCGTCGACAAGCGCACCCTGCTCACCTGGACGCAATCGACCCTGACGTTCGTCAACCTCGTGAACACCGTGCTCGTGTGGATGGGCGTCATCGAGTTCTGGCACCTGCTGGTGATGTCGGTGATTTCGGGCGCGGCGTTTTCGTTCAACATGCCCGGGCGCCAGGCGCTCGTCCCGACGCTGGTTCCGCGCGAGCGGCTCATGAACGCGATGTCGCTCACCACCGCGGCCATGAACGCGAGCCGCATCGTGGCGCCCGCGCTGGGAGGCGTGCTCATCGAGCCCCTGGGCATGGGCGGCGCGTTCGCCGTCTGCACCGCCTTCTACGCCGTCGCCGTCGTCACTACCGCGATGCTTCCGTCAGCGCCGCCCGTGCGGCGCGAGGTCGAGTTCACCTTCTTCGAAGACTTGAAGGGCGGATTCTC
>DATLZC010000056.1:0-19685 GCA_035574215.1 Dehalococcoidia bacterium
GCTCGGCAAGCTGCCCACGGAGGAGGAGTTCGGCGGCGGCTGGGACTTCAACTACGACGAGGTGCTCCGCGGCGGGAAGGGGCGCAACGTCCACCTCCAGAAGGTCGCGGGGAGCAAGACCTGGGGCCCCAACTGGGACGAGGACGAAGGAGGCGGCGAATTCCCCAACGCCTACTTCTTCTACCTGCCCCGGCTTTGCAACCACTGCTCGTCGCCCGTCTGCGTCGAGGTCTGCCCCAACGGCGCCCTGTTCAAGCGCGTCGAGGATGGCCTCGTCCTGCGGAACGAGGACCTCTGCAAAGGCGCCCAGCTCTGCGCACGCGCCTGCCCGTACAAGAAGATCTACTTCAACCGGATGCGCAACGTGAGCCAGCACTGCATCGGCTGCTTCCCGCGCATCGAGCAGGGCGTCGCTCCCGCCTGCGTCCGGCAGTGCCCGGGCCGCGGCGCCTGGATCGGCTTCCTCGACGACGACACCAGCTCCGTCGCCAAGCTGGTCAAGAAATGGAAGGTGGCTATCCCGCTCCACCCGGAGTTCGGCACGCACCCGAACGTCTACTACGTTCCGCCGCTGAGCCCGGCGCCGCTCAACGACGACCTCAGCATCAACGAGACGGGCCACCGCATCCCGCCGTCGTACCTCGAGTCGCTCTTCGGGCCGGCCGTGCACGGGGCGCTGGACACCCTCAAGAGCGAGCTCGACCGCAAGCGCCGCGGCGAGGGCTCGGAGCTGATGGACATCCTCATCATGTACCGCTGGAAGGAAGCCCTGGGCGGGCTCGACCGCGACCCCGCCGACATCGTCTGGGATTGACGGCGGCGTCGAACACGCGATCGCCGAAGAGGCCGGGCGCATGCCCGGCCTCCTGCGTCTGCACCGCATTCGCTCGCGCGGCTAGAGGCGCATGACGACGCGGCGCAGCAGACGGAAGCGCACGGCGCGCCACGCGCCTTCGACGGCGTCCTCTTCGTCCGGACCGAGCGGCCGGCCGCCGTACCGCGCCCGCTGGTACGCCCGCGCGATGGCCTCGACGCCATCGACGCCCTGCAGCCGCTCGCGCAGCCTGCGCGCGTACTCGCGGGGCGTCAGGTGGGGCTCCGGCGGGACGCCCGCCCACGACGCGAGGCGGACCGTCTTCGCCCACGCGCGCGACGCCCGGTCGAGGTTGCCCAGCCCGCGATTCCACGCCCACGAGCCGGCCAGCGCCAGCGCCGTCATCGCCGCAAGCGCGCCCATCGTCCCCAGGAGCGCGCCCGGTGGCCCGCCGCCTCCGGCAGGCGCCGTGACGTCGTCCGGTGACGGCTCCGAGGGGAAGAGACCGAAGCCGCCGCCTGCCGCGGGGATATCGCCCAGCCCGAGCAGGTCATCGTTCGGGCCGATGCCGTCGCCCGCCGCCTCCGATGACGCCCGCCGCACCGGCGGCTCCGACGGCGTCGGGTTGAACTCGACCCATCCGTACCCGGGGAAGAAGACCTCGGTCCACGCGAAGGCGCGCTTCTCCGTAATGCGGAAGGTGCCGTCGGCGTCGCGGTCCTGCGGCCCGATGGCGTACCCGACCGCGACCCGCGCGGGAATACCCAGCGTCCGGAGCAGCACCGCCATGGCCGAGGCGTGGTAGTCGAAATACCCCCGGCGCAGGTCGAACAGGAAGTAGTCGACGGGGTCGCGGCCCGGAGGAGGCGCGTCGATGTCGTAGTCGACCGGCAGCCCCCGCAGATACGCCTCGATGGCCGCCGCGCGGTCGTACGCGTTCGACTGGCCTGCGGCGATCTGCGCCGCGAGATCGCGCACGCGTCCGGGCAGGTCGGGAGGCAGCTCGAGGTAGCGCCGCGTCCACTGCGGGTAGCCGTCGCCCGCGGCCCGCAGCTCCTCGACCGTCGCGACGCTGACGCTCCCCTGCACCCGGTACACCGTGCCCGACGCCACGCGCTCCTCGCCCTCGGGCGGGCGCAGCCCGAGCACATCGCCGCCGTCTCCCCCCACCTGCGCGACGGCGTCGCGGTCGACGCTGACAGGCTGGCCCAGCGTCAGGATGGCCGACTGGTTTCGCTCGAGCGTGACGGTGATGTCGCGGGGCTCGCGGCCCAGCTCCGCCCCGGTGACGATGGAGGCGCCCGCCTCAACCGCCCGTTCGTCGAGTTCAGGCAGCTTCCAGCCCTCGATGGTGTAGTCGGCATAGGCGCGCGCCCGCAGGTACGGGGCCGCCGGGAGGAAGTCGATCCCCTCGAGGCGGGCCACGTCGATGGACGGGAGCTCGATCTTCCCCTGGAACGGCAGGAGGTCGTCGAAACGGTGCGCCGGGAGCGGCCGCTTGGCCTCGACCCCGAGGAAGACGCGGCTGTACGGGGTGAGCCGTTCGACGACGGGGCTGGTGGCGCGGTCCCAGAGCGAGGCGAGCGCGCGCGACTCGCCCGCGAGCGGCAGCGCCCAGGTCACGCCCAGCAGCGCGAGGGCGGCCCAGAAGGCCCCGCCCAGCGCCCGCAACTGCAAGAACTCCGGATACGCGACGCCGTCGCGCTCCCACTGCACCGCCCGGTCGCGCACGGCCGTGGCCGCGAGGAGCAGCAGCGCGACGAAGAGATAGACGACGAACGCGAAGCTGAACTGCCCGGGAAGATAGCTCACGTTCACGAGGATGGCGACGCCGCCCGGCACGAGCGCCAGCCACACATGTCGCCACCGGAACAGCGCCCACGACGAGAGATACGCCCCGAGCCACGTGAGGGTGACGACCAGGATCACGAACGGGAGCTCGTCCGTGCTCGTGCCGCCGCGGAACACCGCGTGGAGCCACACGTCCATGCGCTCGTACACGGCGTCCCAGCGGGCCTTCGGCGTCGCGCCCGGCACGACGGCGAGCACGTGCGCGAAGCACACCGCCAGTCCCGCGAGCGCGCCCACCATGTGGCAGGCCGCTTCGTTCCACCGGAGGCGCGCCAGCGCGAACGCCGCCGCCAGCCCCGCGAATCCCACCGACACCAGCGGCGGAAGGTTGTCCACCCAGTGAGCGCGGTCGACCGCGGCCGCGACGCTGAGGAAGGCGACCGCCAGCAGCCCGAGCAGGAGCCAATCCTCCCACGGCGCGAGGAACAGGGGCCGCCGGACCTCCCGCTCCTCTTCCCGGTGTTCCACGCGGGGGGCGAACATCGCCTCCCAGCGCGCCTGCTGCATCATCGCCATGCTCCCTCGAGGGCGGCGGCCTCCCGGGCGAGCGCCTCGCGCGGGTCGGCGTCGCGCCGCAGCGTGAACGTCGGCACATCGCTGGCCGCCAGCGCGCTGTAGGCGAGCAGCGAGGACCCTTCGGCGCCGAAGGTCTCGGCCTCGATGAGGATGGCGGCCGTCCGCGCGCCTCGCTGCGCCACCTGATTCAGCGACGCCACCCAAGCGTCGTCCGTCGCCGGCGTGATCACGACCACGGTCGTGTGGCGGCCGAAGCGACGGGCTTCGTTCGCGAGCAGCTCCCCCAGCGGCACGTCGCCGGTTGCGCGCGCCAGGGCGAGGTCCTCCAGAATGCGGCCGTACTGCTGGGCGCCGCGGTCGGGCTCCTCGACGTGATACTCGCGCCCGTAGGCGAGAAAGCCCACCGAGCGGTTGGCCAGCAGGAAGTGCCGGACGACCGAGGCGGCGACGTGCACGGCGTACTCCTCGGTGCTGGCCTCGCCCTCGCCCGCGTGCACGGCGCGATGCAGGTCCAGCGCCACCCAGATGTCGCTCGCGGGGTCGAGCTCGAACACCTTCACCATGAGCTGACCGGTCCGGGCGGTCGTCGGCCAGTGGATGCGGTTGAAGGCGTCACCGGGCGCGTAGGGCCGGACGCTCGCCGCGTTCGGCGTCAGCGTCTGCGTCGGACGGCGAAAGCGCCCCTCACCGGGCAGATGCGCGAGCGGCACCGCGAAGCCCGCGAGGTCGACCGCACGCGGGAACACGAGGACGGGATGCCGTGCCCCGAAGCGCACGGTCGTCCGGAACAGCCCGAAGGGGTCGCCCGCCGTCACCTGCACGGGGCCGACGCTATACACGCCCCGGCGCGACGCCGGTCCACGGATGAGCCACGTTCGCCGACCTCCGCGCGGGATGGAGATCACGCGGCGGACAGCGTAGCCGGGGAGATCGGACCGGTCTTCCACCTCGAGCCAGAGCTTGCCGAACCAGCCCCGGTTCTCGACGGTGATCCGCCCTTCGACCGTCTGCCCCTCCTGCACGCGGTCGGCGAAGCGCTCGACGCGCACCGAGAGGCCGGCGGCGTTCAGGCGCGCCCACACCCATGCCACCGGCACGCCGATAGCGATGAGATAGGCGAGACGGAAGAGTAGCCAGAAGCCGGTCGCGGCGCCCCCGGCCACGGCGACGACGAACAGGATCGCCACGGCGGTCTGCGACCGCCGCGTCACCAGGAGGGTCCGGAGGAGGCTGCGCAGCCGGGTCACGGCCACCGCCTTTCGGTCCGCGAGCGGGACCTCAGCTTCGGGGGCTCACCCGCACGCCCGGGACGGGCACACGGGCGAGACAGGCGTCGACGATCTCCTCCGCCGTCACGTTCTTGACGCGCGCGGACGGGCTCACGATGATGCGGTGCCCCAGCGCCGGATACGCCAGCGCCTTGACATCGTCCGGCAGGACGAAGTCGCGCCCCTCGAGCAGCGCCAGCGCCTGCGCCGTGCGGTACAGCGCGAGCGATCCGCGGGGTGACGCCCCGAGGTAGACGTGCTCGTGACGCCGCGTCTGGTCCACGACGCTCACGATGTACTGCTTGACCAGCGGGTCGACGTAGACGTCCTTCACGGCGCGCTGCAACCCCAGAATCTCGTGCGGCGAGCTGACCTGCTGGAGCCGCTGGAGCGGGTGGTCGTGCTGTTGCGCCTCCAGCACCTGAACCTCGTCCGTAAGCGACGGATAGCCCAGGTGGATGCGCAGCAGAAAGCGGTCGAGCTCGGCCTCCGGCAGGGGGAAGGTACCCTCGTACTCGATGGGGTTCTGCGTCGCCAGGACCATGAAGGGCTCGGGCAGCGCGTGGGTCACGCCGTCGACCGTCACCTGCCGCTCTTCCATCGCCTCGAGGAGGGCGGACTGAGTCTTCGGCGTCGCGCGGTTGATTTCGTCGGCGAGCACGACCTGAGCGGCGATGGGGCCGGGCCGGAATTCGAAGTCGCCGCGCTTCTGGTTGTAAATGGAGACTCCGACGACGTCGCTGGGTAAGAGGTCGGGCGTGAACTGGATCCGGCGGAAGGTGCAGCCGATGGACTTCGCGAGGCTGCGCGCCAGCATCGTCTTGCCGACGCCCGGGACGTCTTCGATGAGCGCGTGACCGCGACCCATGAGGGCGATGAGGGCGAGCCGGACCTCCTGCCGCTTCCCGACGATGACGCGCTCGACGTTCTCGAGGATGCGCTCGGCGACGATTCGCGGATCTTCCACCGGAACCTCCCCGCCCTCTCCCCCGAAGCCGAGGGTGTGACGCGATTATATCAAGTCGAGGGGCCCGCGCCGCCCGCCGACGCATGCCGGCGCGGCCACCTGCTGCGCCCGCGGGAGCCAGCGCCCTTCAGGGTACAATACGATCGCATGCCGCCCCGTGGACGCGTCCCCCGCAGCGTCGGTCTCGTCGCCGCCCTCATCCTGAGCGCGGCGGGGCCCGGCTGCGGCTTCGCGCTGGGCGCAGACCCGACGCCAACGCCGACGCCGACGCACACGCCCACGCCCACCGAGACGCCGACCCCGACGGCGACACCCACGCCGACGCACACTCCCACCCCGACAGCGACGCCCACACCGACCGCAACGCCCGTCCCCGAGCCCGCCTCCATCACCATCGCGCAGGGCGGGGCGGTCGTCGTACGCGCCTCGCTGCAGGCGACCTCCGCATCGGCCACGTTCGCAGACCGCGTCTATCCCATGGCCGAATTCGCGCCCGGCGCCTGGTGGACCATCATCGGCGCGGGCGCGGAGCTCGGCCCCGGGTCGTACCCGCTGACCATCGACGCCGTCGCCCCCGACGGCTCGCCCTTCACCGTCACCTATACGGTGGCCGTCGTGGACACGGCGTATCCAGTCGAGGAGATCTCCCTTCCGCCGGGCCAGGAGCAACTGCTCGACCCCGCAGTGGTGCAGGCGGAGCTGAACCTCCGGGCGAGCATCTTCGCGGCGTTCACGCCCGAACGCAGGTGGAGCGGGCCGTTCCGCCTCCCCATGTCCTCGCCCATCACGAGCCCGTACGGCATCGGCCGGAGCTACAACGGCGGGCCGGTGACCGACTACCATCACGGAACCGACTTCCTGGCGCAAGAGGGCGACCCCGTCTACGCCTCGGCGGACGGCGTCGTCGCGTTCGCCGGGGCGCTCACCGTGCGCGGCAACAGCGTCATCGTCGACCACGGGATGGGTGTGTTCAGCGCCTACCACCACCTGTCGCAGATCGACGTGACGCAGGGGCAGGCGGTCGTCGCCGGCCAGCAGGTGGGGCGCGCGGGGTCGACGGGCCTGGCCACGGGCCCGCATCTGCACTGGGAGATCGCGGTCCGCGGGGTGAACGTCGATCCGGTGCTCTGGACGTACGAAGCCTACGAGCCCTGAGGCGCCCCCGGTGGCTCGAGCCCGCCCAGGACCGCGAGCGCCAGCGCCGCCGCCACGATGCCCGCCGTCTCGGAGCGGAGGATGCGCGGCCCCAACGACACGGGCCGCGCCCCGCGCGACATCGCGCGTTCGATCTCGTCCGGCGTGAAGCCGCCCTCCGGGCCGATGAGGATCGTCAGCGCGCGCGGCCGCCCCATCGCTCGAAGCGCGGCCGCGATGCCTGTCTCGCGCTCGCCTTCGTAGGGGACGATGGCGGGCCCGTCGAGCGATTCGAGGACGTCATCCAGCGAGGCCGGCGCCGTCACCTCCGGGACCGCCGAGCGGCCGCACTGCTCGGCGGCTTCGATAACGATGCGCCGCCAACGCTCCAGCTTCGCCCCCTCGCCCGGCCGCACGACGTTGCGTCGCGCCACTAGCGGCACGAACCGGGCGACGCCGATCTCGGTGCCCTTCTCCAGCGCCCACTCGAAACGCTCGCCCTTCACGACGGACTGACAGAGCGTGATGCGCACCGGCGGCTCCGGGAGGCCCGGCTGCACGGACAGGACGACCGCCTCCACGCGAGCCGGCGCCACCCGCGCGAGCTCGGCCACCGCTTCGGTCCCGGAGCCGTCGAACAGCGCGAGGCGCTCGCCCGGCCGGAGCCGCAGGACGCGCGTTACCCGGCGCGCGGCGTCGCCCTCGAGGATCACGACGCGGCCGGGCGCGAGCGGCCCTTCGACGTACAGGCGGCGCATCACCGCGTCCGGCGACGCACGAGGGTGCGCCAGTCGCCTTCGGCCACCCGCTCGACGGGCTCGAGGTCGCCGAACGCCCTCGCGACGTCGTCCTCCCGTTCAGCGACGATGCCGGACAGCACGAGCAGCCCGCCGGGACGGACCGCGTCGCGCAGGGCGGGCGCGAGCCCGACGAGCGTTTTGGCGATAATGTTCGCGACCACGACGTCGAAGCCGCCCGCGGGCTGAGCGAACGGCCACCGCTCGCCGACGGACCCCAGGGCGACCGTGACGACGCGCGCGAGGCCGTTGGCGTCGACGTTGCGCCGGGCGACCTCGACGCAGGCGGGGTCGATGTCCAGCGCGACGACGGACCGCGCCCCCAGCCGAGCCGCCGCAATCGCGAGAATGCCCGAGCCCGTGCCGACGTCGAGGACCACGTCTCCGGGCCGGACGTAGCGGTCCAGCGCGAGCAGGCAGCTCCGGGTAGTAGGGTGATCGCCCGTCCCGAAGGCCATCCCCGGGTCGAGCCGGACGAGGACGTCGCCATCGCGGAGCTCCGCCTCGAGCCACGAGGGGCAGACGACCACGCGACCGTAGCGCTGGATCTGGAAGTGCGCCTTCCACGCCTCCGCCCAGTCCTCCTCGCGCACGAAGCGCGTCCACACCTCGCCCTCGACGCCGGCTTCGTCCAGCATCGACCGCACGATGGGCGTGAGGGCGTCGTCGCGGACGGCGCGGACGTACGCCTTCACCAGGCTGGGAGCGTCGGGGCGGCGCCGGTACGTGCCTTCGTGGTCCAGGGGCTCGATGGGCTCCTCGATGCTGACGCCGGAAGGGTCGAGCTCGCGGAGGACGTCGGCCGCGCGCTCCACGAACGCGGGGGCGACGGCGACCGTCACCTCGACGTAGTCCATGTCAGCTCAGGGCGTCGCGGATCTTGTCGAAGAGGCCCCGGCCGTCGCCGCCGTCCGCCTCGAACGTACGGGCGAGCTCTTGCAGGAGTTCTCGCTGTTTCGCGGTGAGTTTGCGCGGCGTGACCACGCGGACCTCGACCCGCAGGTCGCCGCGGCCGCCGCCCCGGAGCCGCGGCGCCCCCTTCCCGCGAACCACGATGACATGGCCGGACTGCGTGCCGGGGTCGATGCGCACCTTCGTCTCGTCGCCGCCGGGGAGCGGAATCGTCAGCTCCGCGCCCAAGGCCGCCTGCGCGACGTTCACCGGAAGGTCGACGACGAGGTCGTCGCCCTCACGCCGGAAGACGGGATGGGGCCGCACGTGGAAGGTGATGTACAGGTTGCCGCGGCCGCCGCCACGGAGGCCGACCTCGCCCTCGCCGGTCAGGCGCATCTGCGTGCCCTCGTCGACGCCCGCAGGCACCGTCACGACGAGCCTGCGCTTGCGGCGCTCGCGGCCCGTGCCCCGGCACGCCCGGCAGGGCGTGGGGATCCAGCGGCCTTCCCCGCCGCAGCGATCGCAGGTGGCGACGTTCACGAACTGGCCGAAGATGCTCTGCTGGACGCGGCGGACCTCGCCGACGCCGCCGCAGGTCGGGCAGCGCTCGGGCTCGGTGCCCGGCTCTGCCCGCAGCCCGTTGCAGGCTGAGCACAGCTCCACGCTGGTGAACTCGATCTCCTTCTCGGTCCCGAACAGCGCCTCTTCGAAGTCGAGCGTCATGGCGACGCGGATGTCGCCGCCGCGCTGTGGCCCGCGGCGCCGGCCCGCGGCGGCTCCGAAGAAGGCGTCGAAGATGTCCCCGAAGCCGGTGAACGGCGTCGCCCCCTCGAAGCCGCGCGCGAACGGGCTCTCCGGGCCGGCATGGCCGTACCGGTCGTACAGCGCCCGCTTCTGCGGGTCCGAGAGGACCTCGTACGCCTCGTTGATCTCCTTGAACCGCTGCTCGGCGCCCGGCTCCTTGTTCCGGTCGGGGTGATACTGCATCGCCAGCCGCCGGAACGCCCGCTTGATCTCCTCGGGCGTCGCGTTCGGCGGCACGCCGAGCACGTCGTAATAGTCCTGCTTCGTCGTCGCCATGGTTCGCTACAGTCCGGCCCATTCTAACAAGCCGGCTCCGCGCCGGGACACGAGCCCGCCCTCAGAGGAACGGCAGACCGAAGACGTCGCCCAGATACGCGAGGATGATGCCCCGCACGATCTTCCCCAGCGCCACGGCGCCGAAGAACCGCTTGAACGGCATGCGGACGGAGCCCGCCGTGATGCCCGCCACCTCGAACGCCGGATTCGGGATCGCGGCGAGCACGAACAGCGTGACCATGCCCCAGCGTCCCATGAGCCAGTTCACCGCGCGAACGACGCGCTCGGCCCCGCGCCGGAACCACGCGGGACCGCCGATCTCGCGGCCACGGGCGAGCTCGGCGCCCAGAAAGCCCGCGTAGTACGCGGTGATTTCGCCCAGGGCCATACCGCTGCCGCCCGCGATGCCCACGAGCAGGGGCTGGTGCGTCTCGCCCTGGCTCACGATGAGCGTCTGGCCCGCCGCGGTGAGCCCCGGCACGGGGATGAACAGCGTCGCCGTGCTCGCCAGGTTCGTCAGGAAGACGCCGACGTACCCGAACCCCTCGAGTCGGTCCGCCAGGTCAGGCGCAGCTAGCAAAACCACGCCGATGCTGACCACGAGGACCAGAAGCCCGCCCGCGAGCGCCGCGCGCACGAGGGTGTGCTGCGCGAGCCACCCGCTGAGCCGCAGCACGAGCCGGTCGAGGGGCGAATCCTGCCGGAGGGCGATGGCGCGCGCCGCCTCCTCTTCGAGGTTGTCGTCCTGCACAACGACGTCGGGGGCGTCCTCAGCGTTCATGGCAGGCCACCAAGTGTAACAACAGTCGGGTGAGAACGCCGCGAGGGCCTCGCGCTCCGTCCAGAGGCGAGGCCCTCGTCGCGTCACGTCGCGCGCCTCCGTGCGCGCGCGGCGAGCGCTTACACCTCGCGGAATTCTCCCTCCACGGTGCCCTCTTCGGCGCCGCCGCCCTCGGCCCCCTCCGACGGGGCCGCGCCCGCGGCGCCGGGGGCGCCGTAGACGGCTTCGCCCACGCGCTGCATGGCGAGCGAGAGCTCCTGCATCGCCGCGCGCACCTGGTCGATGGGCGCGTTGGACTGCAGGGCCGATCGCACGGCCGCGACCTTCCCGTTCACCTCGTCCTTCAGGTTCGCAGGAATCTTGTCGCCGTGCTCCCGCAGCGTCTTCTCCGCCGTGTACGCCAGGCTGTCCGCCTGGTTGCGGAGCTCGATCTCCTCGCGGCGGCGCCGGTCCTCTTCGGCGTGGAGCTCCGCCTCCTTGCGCAGACGCTCGACCTCCTCCTTCGTGAGGCCGGAGCCGGCCTGGATGGTGATCTTCTGCTCCTTGCCCGTCGCCTTATCGCGTGCGCTCACGTTGAGGATGCCGTTCGCGTCGATGTCGAACGTGACCTCGATCTGCGGCACGCCGCGAGGCGCCGGCAGGATGCCGTCCAGGATGAACCGGCCCAGCGACTTGTTGTCGGCGGCCATGGTCCGCTCGCCCTGGAGCACGTGGATCTCCACGCTCGTCTGGTTGTCCGCCGCGGTCGAGAAGATCTGCGACTTGCTGGTCGGGATCGTCGTGTTCCGCGGGATGATGGGCGTCATGACGCCGCCGAGCGTCTCGATGCCCAGCGTGAGCGGCGTCACGTCCAGCAGCAGGACGTCGCGGACCTCGCCCTTGAGCACGCCGGCCTGGATGGCGGCGCCGATGGCGACGACCTCGTCCGGGTTCACGCCCTTGTGCGGCTCCTTCCCGAAGAACCGCCGGACCGTCTCGATGACCAACGGCATCCGCGTCTGCCCGCCCACGAGGATCACTTCGTCCACCTGAGCGGCGGTGATGCCGGCGTCCTTCAGAGCCTGCTCGCAGGGGCCGAGCGTCTTCTCGACCAGGTCGCCCACGAGCTGTTCGAGCTTCGCGCGGGTGAGCGTGAAGTTCAGGTGCTTCGGCCCGGAGGCGTCGGCCGTGATGAACGGGAGGTTGATCTCCCGCTGCATCAGCGTCGACAGCTCGATCTTGGCGCGCTCCGCCTCCTCCTTGAGACGCTGGAGGGCCATGCGGTCCTGCTTGAGGTCGATGCCCTGCTCGCGCTTGAACTCTTCGACCAGCCAGTCGATGATGCGCTGGTCGAAGTCGTCCCCGCCCAGGTGGGTGTCGCCGGCGGTGGCCTTGACGTGGAAGGTACCCTCGCCGATCTCGAGGATCGAGATGTCGAAGGTGCCGCCGCCGAGGTCGTACACGGCGATGATCTCCTCGCCCTTCTTCTCGAGCCCGTAGGCCAGAGCCGCGGCGGTGGGCTCGTTGATGATGCGGAGCACCTCGAGGCCCGCGATCCTGCCGGCGTCCTTCGTGGCCTGACGCTGGGCGTCGTTGAAGTACGCAGGGACGGTGATCACCGCCTCCGTGACTGGCTCGCCGAGGTACGCCTCCGCGTCCGCCTTCAGCTTCTGCAGGATCATCGCGGAGATCTCGGGCGGTGAGTACACACGGTCGCCCATGCGGACGGCGGCGTCGCCGTTGGGGGCGCGCTCGATCTTGTACGACAGCAACTTGATGTCGCGCTGCACCTCCGGGTCGTCGTACTTGCGGCCCATAAGGCGCTTGACGGAGTAGATGGTGTTCTCCGGGTTCGTGATGGCCTGGCGCTTCGCCACCATGCCGACGAGCCGCTCGCCGGACTTCGAGATGGCGACGACCGACGGCGTGATGCGCCCTCCCTCACGGTTGGGGATGACCACGGGCTCGCCGGCCTCCATCACGGCCATGCAGGAGTTCGTGGTCCCCAGGTCGATTCCGATCGCTTTTGCCATGGGGCTTCCTCTTCCGAATGTGATGAACTATGACGCCGGGTTCGCGTCGCCGCCTTCCGGCGCCTGCCCCGAACCTTCGGTCTGCGGCGGCTGGGGCTGCGGTTTGCCCTTGCCGACGATGACCAGGGCGGGCCGGATCACGCGGTCACCCAGCTTGTACCCTTTCTGCACGACCGCGACGACCTTGCCCTCTTCGCCCTCCGCCTGGCTGATGGCCTCGTGCACCGTCGGGTCGAAATCGAGCCCTTCGGCCGGGATCTCCGTCACGCCCGCGTTCTCGAGGACCATCAGCAGCTTGCGATGGATGAGGTAGATGCCTTCCACCCAGGTGAGGCCGCGGAGGTTCACGTCGAGGCTGCGCAGCGCCCGTTCGAGGTCGTCGACGACGGGCAGCAGGTTGATGATGAGGGCGGCGTTGGCGAACCGCGTCGCCTCCGACCGCTCCTCCTCGACGCGGCGCTTGAAGTTCTGGTAGTCGGCCGCGGCGCGCTGCCAGTTCGCGAGATAGGCCTGCGCCTTCTCGCGCTCCTCCGCCAGTTGCGCGCGGAGGCTTTCGATGCTCTCCTCGGCCGGCGGCAGCTCCTCCTTGGGCGGCTCCGCCGCAGGAACGGCGCCTTCCGCGCCTTCGTCCACAGGCTTGGCGTCGCTCACGGTCTCCTCACCTCGCGTCTCGGGCCTCGGCCGCTTCTCGCAGCCGACCGGGAATTGTCAGGCGTAGTAGCTCGTCATGAGGTCGGTCAGCAGCGACGTCATGTAACGCACGGCGGGGATGACCCGCGGGTACCGCATGCGGGTCGGCCCCAACACCGCCATCGCCCCGACGACCGACCCGGGCTCGCCGTACGGCGCGATGATGACGCTGCACTCACGCATGGGGCCCTCGCCGTTCTCGTCGCCGATGAACACCGACACGCCCTCGCGCGCCATGCGGTCGAACGGAAGCACCCGGGTGACGATGTGCTCGTCTAGCACCTCGAGGAGCTCGAGGGCTTTGCGCGTGTCCAGGAACTCGGGCTGCATAAGCACGTTGCGCACACCCTCGAGGTACGCCTCGTCGTACTGCGTCTGCTCGATGGCGCTCATGAGGCTCACGACGGTCTGGTAGACGAGCCGCTCCTCCGGGGGCAGCGCCTCCGGGAGCAGGCCGAATTCGGTGACCCGCCGCCCCTCGAGCTTGGCCGTGAGGCGATGGGCCATGCTCGAGAGCTCATCCTGCGTCATCGGCTGCGGGAACGTGAGGAGCTGCTGGCGCACCCGCGCCTGGCTCAGCACGAGCACGAGCAGCGCCACGTTCTCGTGCACCTCCACGAGCTCCAGGTGCTTGAACCGGCACTCCGACGAGCGCGGCACCGTCACCACCGCGGCGTTCTGCACGAACTGCGCGAGGATCGCCGCCGACAGGTGGAGCCAGGCGTCCGCCTCCCGGCCCGCCTGATGGAACTGATGGCGGATGGTCTCCTGCGCGTCGCGCGGGAGCGCCTCTTCCTCCATCAGCGTCTCGAGGTATACACGGTACCCGGAGTCCGCCGGGATGCGGCCCGCCGACGTGTGAGGATGCGTCAGATAGCCCTCCTCTTCGAGCCGCGCCATCTCGTTCCGGATCGTCGCCGGCGAGAGCGGGAGGTTGTGCCGGCGGACCAGCGCCTCAGAGCCCACGGGCTCCGCCGTCTCGATGTAGTCCTCGACGATCAGGGAGAGAATGCGCGCCTGCCGTTCGGTCAACATGGCACGTCCACGGATTAGCACTCTCAGGTCGAGAGTGCTAACGTCGTTTGGAGTCTAGCATCGCGCCGGAAACGGTGTCAAGCCGAGCCGCCCCCCGGCGGAGCTTCCAGCAGGAGCGAGCGCTCGGTCTCGGGGTCGAAGGCGTACACCCGGTCGGCGTTGAACACCACGTCGATGCGGCTTCCCGGGCGGGCCCGCGTCCGGGGATCGACCCGCGCCAGAAACCGGTGACCGTCACTCACCAGGTGCAGGAAGATCTCGTTTCCCATGAGCTCCGTTACGTCCACCGTCGCGGTCACCGGCGCCGCCGTGATGTCCGGCGGCTGGAACTCCCGGTCGTGGATGTTCTCCGGCCGGAAGCCGAACAGGATGCGCCTGCCCACGTAGGGTGCGAACGCGGGCGCCAGGCGGGCGGGCACCGGTACGCGGAAGCTCTGCGCGTCCAGCACCGTCGCGCCGCCCTCCCTCACCACCACGCCTTCGAAGAAATTGATGGCGGGGCTCCCGATGAAGCCGGCCACGAACACGTTGACCGGCCGGTCGTACAGCTCTTGAGGCGACCCCACCTGCTGGAGAACGCCGTCCTTCATCACGGCGATACGCGTCGCCATCGTCATCGCCTCCACCTGGTCGTGGGTCACATAGATGAAGGTGGTGCCCAGCCGTTGGTGCAGCTTGCTGATTTCCGCCCTCGTCTGAACGCGCAGCTTCGCGTCGAGGTTGGACAGCGGCTCGTCGAGCAGAAACACATCGGGGTTCCGGACGATGGCGCGGCCCAGGGCGACGCGCTGCCGCTGCCCACCGGAGAGCTGCCGGGGCTTCCGCTTGAGCAGATCCTCGATGCCCAGGATGCGGGCCGCTTCGGTCACCCGCCGCTCGATCTCGGGCTTCGGCACCCGCTGCAGCGTGAGGGCGAACGCCATGTTGTCGTAGACGGACATGTGCGGATACAGGGCGTACGACTGGAACACCATCGCGATGTTCCGGTCTTTCGCGGGGACGTTGTTGACGAGACGGTCCCCGATGTAGATACGGCCTTCCGTGACTTCTTCCAACCCGGCGAGCAGGCGCAGCACCGTCGACTTCCCGCATCCCGACGGCCCGACCAGCACCAGAAACTCCTTATCTGGAATCTCCAGCGTGAAGTCGGAGACGGCGACGACGGCGCCGAACCGTTTGGTGACGTGCTCGAAGGTCACGCTGGCCATGCGCGCTATCCCTTCACGGCGCCCGCCAGCACACCCTGGACGAAGTACCGCTGGAGCGCGAAGAAGATCGCCAGGGGCAACGCCATCGAGACGAAAGCCGCCGCCGTCAGGACCTGGTAGTTCGACCCGAACGAGCTCACCAGACTCTGGATCTGCACGGTCATCGGGAAGAGCCGCGGGTCGCCCAGAAAGACCAGCGCCACGAGCAGGTCGTTCCAGATCCAGAGGAACTGGAAAATGGCCAGCGCGGCGATGGCCGGCATCGACAGCGGCAGCACGATGCGCAGGAACACCCGCAGGTCAGACGCCCCGTCCAGGAATGCCGACTCCAGCAGGTCGCGGGGCAGCCCGCCGAAGAAGTTGCGCAGCAGGTACACCGCAAACGGCAGCCCGTAGGCCGTGTGGGCGAGCCACATCCCGGCGAAGCTGCTGGTCCCGAAGATCCGTCCGCCGATGATGGGCATATCGGCCTCGATGGTGATGTTCGTATACAGCCGCAGCACCGGGATGAGCGTCATCTGGAGGGGTACCACGAGGAGGGCCACCACGATCAGGAACAGCGTGTTGCGTCCGGGGAACCGCATCCAGGCAAAGGCATAGGCCGCCCACGCCGCGACCATGATGCTGATACACGTGCTGGGAACCGTGATGATCAGGCTGTTGACGAAGGCCCGGCCCATGCCGCGCTTCTCCAGCACCGTTTCGTAGTTGTCCAGGGTGAAGTCGAGCGGCTCTCGGATGGCGTTCCACCATCCCGACGACGCGATGGCCTGGGGCGTCCGGAACGAGCTCACCAGAAGGGCGATCGTCGGGACGCTCCAGATGATCATGATGCCGACGACGGCGATATGGAGCGGCAGTCGGCGCCCCACGGCCGCCAGGGCCGAGGCGGCGCCGGCCGCAGGCCGACCCGCCACGGCGGCGCCGACAACGGTGTCGGACGGCGGGACCTCCGCGCGCTCGGTCATCGAATCTCCTCCTGGAACTGGAACCGACGGATGCTCACCACCATGACCGGCACCACCATCAACAGCAGCAAGATGGCCAGCGCCGCACCCACGCCAAAATCCCGGATGATGAACGCCTCCTTGAAGAACAGCGTGGCGACCACATCGGTCTTGAAGCGCCCGCCCGTCATCACCCACACGAGATCGAACGTCTTCAGCGCCTGGATGACCAACGTGGTCGACACCACCGCGATGGTCGGCGAGAGAATGGGAACGATGATCCGATAGAAAATCTGCCACTCGTTAGCCCCGTCGACCCGTGCCGCCTCCAGCACCTCCGTCGAGATGCCCTTCAGGCCCGCCGACAGCACCACGACCGCGAAGCCGGTCCACATCCACACGCCCACCAGAATCAGGGCCAGGTTGTTGATCTGGAGCGGGCCGGGAAGCGTGTCGGGGCCGGCGTCTGTCAGCCACGTCTGGGGCGCCCCGGTGTTCTGGAGCCACGCCGTGGGATGTCCGCCGAACTTCGTCACGAGGGCGTTGGCCGTGCCGATGTCGGGGTCGAACTCGTACATGAAGCGCCAGATGACCGACGCCGCCACGAACGAAATCGCCATGGGAATGAACACGGCCGACTTGGCGATGGCCTCGTAGCGGACACGGGCCGCGAGCACGGCGATCACCAGCCCCAGGATGACCACGAGCGCGGTGTAGAGGGTGAGCCAGAGGGCGTTATTCAGGAGCGCGGCGTGCGTGTCGCTGACGAAGGGCTGCGGGTTTTCGATGATGAATCGGTAGTTGTCGAGCCCGACGAACCGCCGGGAGCGTTCATCGAGCAGGCTCCGCCGCAAGGTGTCGACACTCGGGTAGACGAGGTAGACGGCCAGCAGAATCAGCGCCGGGGCCATCCAGAGCCACGGCGTCCACCAGCGTCTGCCGATCATCTTGCCTTCCCGTCCGGGCGTATGCGCTGCGGGGGCTCCCCCAACCGGGGCGAACGGTCACCCCCGCAGCGCTTCGCCGTGTTCAGCCGCGCCGCGCTACTGTCGCGCCGCCTCGATGTTCGCCAGAATCGTGTCCAGGCTCCCCGGGTTCGCCAGGTATTCGGTCACGCCCTGGAAGAACGCCTGCTGGACAGCGCCGCCGATGGCGTCGTCCAGGTCGAACCGGAACACCTCGGCCTCCAACAACTGCTGCGCCTTCGCACGGGCGACCTCGTCGGGGTAGGCGTCGAGGCTCACCTGCTCGTTCACCGACGTGAAGCCGCCGCGCTCGACCCAGATCTGCTGGGCTTCTGCGCTGGCGATGTGCATCAGGAACGAGCAGGTCGTCGGGTCGCTGTTGAAGGCGTAGGCGATGTTGGCGCCGCCGGTCACGGCGCCTCCCGGCCACGGGAAGAAGGCATAGTCCTCGCCCGGGACCGCGTCGGGGAACTGCTCTTTGATGAACCCATCGGCGAAGCCCCCGAGGTGGGTCATCGCCGCGGTGGGCGGGTCCTCGAACGGCGGGAAGGTCGCGTCCTGGAAGTTGGTCGCGTTGATCCCTTCGGCGCCTCCCTGAACGGTGTACCCCTCGGTCAGCGCGATCTGACCGAACTTCTCCCACGCGGACTTCATCGCGGGGTCCGTGAACGGCACTGAACCATCGATGACGCCATCGTACACCTCGGCGCCGGCTTCGTTCAGCAGGATCTGCTGGATAGTGTCGGACCCGGGGAAGCCCGTGCCTCCGTTCGCGAACTGCCCCATGGACCACGGAGCGGCGCCGTGCTTGCCGGCTTCCTTGTCACTCAGGATCTGGTCGGACAGGGCGATGAGGTCGTCGAACGACGCATCCGCTGTGAGCGGGGTGTAGCCGTTGGCCTCGAAGAAACTCGGGTCGTACCAGATCGTCGCCTTCGTGTCCGCCTTCATGAAGAACCCGTACAGGACGCCATCGACGGTTCCCAGGTCGATGAAGGCCTGCGGGTAGTTGTCCCTGACATACTCCTCGAGACCCTCGCATTCGGAGAGCGGGACGATCTGACCTTCGCGGGCGAACCGCTGGAAGAGGCCGATTTCGGCGGGCACGGCTACATCGGGCGGATTACCGCCCTCGACGCGCGTGGTCAGCAGGGCGGTAATGTCGCGGGTACCGGTGAACTCCATGTTCCCGCCCGTCTCCTGCTCCCACGGGGCGACCATTGCCTCGAAGGACGTCAACTCCTCCGCACCCCAGATGCCCACGACGTCGACCGTGCCTGCAGCGCCCGGCGGCGTCGTGGCCTGGGGAGACGCGCCCGGCGACGGGGTCTCCTCTGGCGCCTCTTCCTCCTCCTCGCAAGCGGCCCCGACCACTGCGGCCAGAGCGACGCTGCTCGCGAGGAGCCAGACCGACCAGCGCCTCACAGCTCGGACCATGTTCGCCTCCTTTCAGTACTGGGCGGCTCACGCTCAAACCGCCACCGTCCAGTGTACGCCCCACGTACAACCCCCCGTCCTTACCGGAAGGTGTGGAAGCGATACATCGGGTTCCCCGAAGCGTCGGGCGTGCTATACTCGCCTCACGAACAGGGGTTGCTGATGTCCAACGCCGGCCTGCTGGGAACGCGCGTCATCGGCCTCGGCCGCTACGTCCCCGAACGCGTCCTCACGAACTTCGATCTCGAACGCATGGTGGAGACGTCCGACGCCTGGATCCGCGAGCGGACGGGCATCCGCGAACGGCACATCGCCGCCGATCACGAGACGTCGAGCACCATGGCCGTCGAGGCGGCGCGCCGGGCGCTCGCGATGGCCGGGTGCGACCCCCTCGACCTCGACCTCATCATCGTGGCGACCACCACGCCCGACGGCCTCTTCCCGGCGGTGTCGTCGCTCGTGCAGCATCGCCTCGGGGCGCGTCGGGCCGGCGCCTTCGACATCAACGCCGCGTGCGTCGCCTTCCTTTCGGCCTTTTCGACGGCGTCCCAGTTTCTGGCGACCGGCGCGTGCAGCCGCATCCTGATCGTCGGGAGCGAGGTCCTGTCGCGGATCGTCGACTGGACCGACCGGTCGACGTGCGTGCTCTTCGGCGACGGCGCGGGCGCGGCCGTGCTCGAGGCGGCGCCGGGCGCGCGCCCGCCTGCGTTCGTGCTGCACAGCGACGGTGGGGGCGCTGAGGCGCTGTGGGCGCCCGGGCCGTGCGGCCCGCGTCCCCAGCTCGAGGACAAGTACTTCGTCCACATGGACGGCCCCACCGTCTTCAAGTTCGCCGTCCACGCCATGGAGCAGGTCTCCCGCGAAGTCATGGAGCGCGCCGGGTGGTCGCCGGAGAACATCGACCTGCTCGTGGCGCATCAGGCCAACTACCGCATCATCAAGGCCACCGCCAAGGCCCTCGGGCTTCCCATGGAGCGCGCCGTCGTCAACATCGACCGTTACGGGAACACGTCGACCGCTTCCATCCCGATGGCGCTGTGCGAAGCGCTCGAGGAGGGCCGCCTCCGCGAGGGAGACCGCGTGCTCATGACCGCGTTCGGTGGCGGCCTCGTCTGGGGCGCTGTGGCCTTCGAGTGGTCCGGCGTCTCCGCGAGCGGCCCGGCCGAAGCGCCGGCCGCGTCGGAGCTGTCCGCCCGGGCCGGCCACCTCCGCTGAGCCATGACGACCGCTCCCCGCCCGCCGGCTGACGCGCCGCGCCGCGTCGCCGTCACCGGACTGGGCGCCGTCAC
>DATLZC010000057.1:0-4283 GCA_035574215.1 Dehalococcoidia bacterium
CACGTTGGACGTGATGGGCAACGTGGTGCGCGTGGCGACCGCCCGGCCGACGATGCCCAGCCCCCGCGCGAGGTGCTCCTGCAGACACGACACCTTCATAGCGATAACCCACCTAATCGTTTAGGCGGAAGTATACGGGAGGAGCGCCCAAGGGACAATAGGTCCGGGCGCCGGGTTCGAACGATGGGCGGCGCAGCGTTGATGCGCCCTTAACTGCGCTTAATCCCGCGTTAACAGCCGACGGCTATCGTGAAGCCGGATTCCATCGCAGGAAAGGAGCGCGATCTTGAACCAATCGAAGTGGAACCGAGGGGTTCCGCTCGCGGCGGCCGCGTTCGCCGTGGCCGCGGTCGCGGCCGCATGCGGGGGCGGCGAGGAGGGAGGCGGGCCGACCGAGCCCGGCGCGACGCGTCCGCCCTCGGTCTCGGGCAAGGTCAGCGTGGACGGGTCGAGCACCGTGTTCCCCATCACCGAGGCGGTGGCCGAGGAGTTCCGTAACGTCGCGGGCGATGTGCAGGTGACCGTTGGCATCTCGGGTACCGGCGGCGGCTTCGAGAAGTTTTGCAACGGCGAGACGGACATCAGCGACGCGTCGCGGCCCATCAAGCAAGAGGAGATCGACGCCTGCGCCGCTAACGGCATCGAGTACATCGAGCTGCCGATCGCGTACGACGGGTTGGCGGTCGTGGTGAACCCAGAGAACGACTGGGTGGACTGCCTCACGGTCGAGGAGCTCAAGAAGATGTGGGAGCCCGCCGCGCAGGGGACCATCACCCGCTGGAACCAGATTCGGCCCGACTTCCCCGACGAGCCGCTCGCGCTGTTCGGCGCCGGCACGGATTCCGGGACGTTCGACTACTTCACCGAGGCCATCGTGGGCGAGAGCGGGGCCAGCCGGGGCGACTACACCGCGACGGAAGACGACAACGTGACGGTGCAGGGCGTCGCCGGCACGAAGAACGCCCTCGGCTACTTCGGGCTGGCCTACTTCGAGGAGAACGCGGACCGGCTGAAGCTGGTCGCCATCGACGGCGGCGACGGGTGCGTCCTGCCGAGCGCGGAGACCGTGAACAACGGAACGTACACGCCGCTCTCTCGGCCGCTGTTCATCTATGTGCGCGCGGACCGCGCCGACGACCCGGCGGTGCAGGCGTTCGTGGACTACTACCTCAGCGACGACGCCGTCAAGGCGCTGGTGCCGGAGGTCGGCTACATCCCGCTGCCGGACAGCGTCATCGAGGGCGCGCGGGCGCGCTGGCAGGCGCGCGTTACGGGGTCCGTGTTCCCCGACGCTCCGGAGGGCGCTACGCTGGAGGAGCTGTTCGCCCCTTGAGGCGCGGTGTCGTGATTCGAGGAACGAGGGCGGCGCGGCCGGGTTCAGGGAAGGCCCGGCTTCGCTGTTGTGAGGAGTGGGCCGCGTGACGGCGGGCATCGGTGGACAGGCGGCGGCCGCTGGAGCGCCGCTGCGGCTCCGCGGGGGGCGCGCTCGCGCCGTGCGCGAGGGCCTCATCCACGCCGCCCTCTTGCTGTGCGCCGCCGTGTCGATCGTCACCACGGCGGGCATCGTGTTCGTCCTCGCGTTCGAGGCATACCAGTTCTTCCGCGAAGTCTCGCTCTGGGAGTTCGTGAGCGACACCCAGTGGACGCCGCTCTTCAAGGACGCCCACTACGGCATCGCGCCGCTGCTCGCCGGCACGATGCTCACCTCCATCGGCGCCATGTTCGTCGCCGGGCCCCTGGGCCTGCTCGCCGGCATTTACCTGAGCGAGTACGCCACCGAACGCGCGCGGTCGGTCCTGAAGCCGACGCTCGAGGTGCTGGCCGGCGTCCCGACCGTGGTGTACGGGTACTTCGCCCTGCTCTTCGTGACCCCGATCCTCCAGAAGCTCTACGGCGGTATCGCCGTCTTCAACGGGCTCAGCGCCTCGCTGGTCATGGGCATCATGATCCTCCCGCTCGTGTCGTCGCTGACCGACGACGCCATGAGCGCCGTGCCGCGCTCGCTGCGGGAGGGCGCCTATGCGCTGGGGTCGACCAAGTACGAGGTGGCGACGCGGGTGGTGGCGCCGGCGGCCCTCTCGGGGATCCTGGCGGCGCTGGTGCTCGCCATCTCGCGGGCCATCGGCGAGACGATGATCGTGGCCATCGCCGCCGGACAGAATCCCACCCTCACGTGGAGTCCCTTCGTGCCCATCGAGACGATGACCGCCTTCATCGTCCAGGTGAGTCTGGGCGACACGCCGGCGGGATCGCTGGCGTTCAAGACGATCTTCGCGGTCGGAGCCACCCTCTTCGTGATGACGCTGGCGATGAATCTGCTCAGCCGCTACGTGGTGATGCGCTTCCGGGAGGAGTACGAATGACGGCGGCGGCCCCGGCGCTGCAAGCAAGCCTCCAGCTCCGCATCCGCAAGCTCAAGGGCCTCGTCTTTCTGGCGCTGTGCCTCGCCGCCGTCGGGATCGCGCTGGCGGCGCTGGCGACGCTCATCGTCGACGTGGCGCGCGACGGGCTGCCGCGCCTGAGCTGGGACTTCATCAACAGCTATCCCTCGCGCTTCCCGGAGCGGGCGGGCATCAAGGCGGCGCTGTACGGCAGCGCGTGGATGATCGCCATCACTGTGGTGGTCGCGCTCCCTGTGGGGATCGGGGCCGCGGTGTATCTCGAGGAGTACGCGGGCAAGAACTGGTTCTCCACGCTGCTCGAGGTCAACATCTCGAACCTCGCCGGCGTGCCGTCCATCATCTACGGGCTGCTGGGGCTCCAGCTCTTCGTCCGCGCGATGGACCTCGGGCGCAGTGTGCTCGCGGGAGGCCTGACGATGGCGCTGCTCGTTCTGCCCATCATCATCATCGCCTCCCGCGAGGCCATCCGGGCGGTGCCGCCGTCCATGCGGGACGCCGCCTATGCGCTCGGAGCGACGAAATGGCAGGTGGTGCGCCGGGCGGTCCTCCCGTACGCGTTCTCCGGCATCATGACGGGGAACATCCTGGCGACGTCGCGCGCCATGGGGGAGACGGCGCCCCTCATCACCATCGGCGCCCTCACGTTCGTCCCGTTCGTCCCCGACGGGCCGCTCAGTCCCTTCACCGTGCTGCCCATCCAGATTTTCAACTGGGTGTCGCGGCCGCAGGCAGGGTTTCACACGAACGCTGCGGCGGGTATCGTGGTGCTGATGATCATGACGCTGGGGCTGAATCTCGCGGCGATCCTCTTGCGGAACCGGTTCCAGCAGCGCTGGTGAGAACGATGGCGATTCGTACCCCCCGGCTGCGTCCCGACGTGGCCCCAAAGCCCGAAGCCCAGGCGCCGACGGTCTACGACATCGAAGGCGACGCCATCCTGCGCACCGAGGGCCTCAGCGTCTGGTACGGACAGAAGCAGGCGCTCGACAACATCACCCTCACGATTCCCCGGGGGAAGATCACGGCCATCATCGGCCCGTCGGGGTGCGGCAAGAGCACGCTCATTCGCGTGTTCAACCGCATGAACGACCTCATCCCCGGGTTCCGGCACGAGGGGCACATCTATTACGAGGGGCACGACCTCTACGCGAAGGACGTCGACCCGGTCGAGATCCGTCGGCGGATCGGGATGGTGTTCCAGAAGCCGAATCCGTTCCCGAAGAGCATCTTCGAGAACGTCGCCTTCGGCCCGCGGGTGAACGGCGTTCGGGGCAACCTGCGGGAGCTGGTGGAGCGCTCGCTGCGGCAGGCGGCGCTGTGGGACGAGGTGTCGGACCAGCTCGGCAAGAGCGCGCTGGCGCTGTCCGGCGGGCAACAGCAGCGGCTCTGCATCGCCCGCGCGCTCGCGATCGAGCCCGAGGTCATCCTGATGGACGAGCCATGCTCGGCGCTCGACCCCGTGGCGACGCTGAAGATCGAGGACCTGATGCGTCAGCTCGTGCCCCGGTACACCATCGTCATCGTCACCCACAACATGCAGCAGGCCGCGCGGGTGTCGGATTACACGGCGTTCTTGCTGGCGGGCGAGGACCGGGTCGGGCGGCTGGTCGAGTTCGGCCCTACCGAGCAGATCTTCACCACCCCGCGCGACAGGCGCACGGAGGACTACATCACGGGCCGCTTCGGATAGCGAGCGGTTCGGCGACGGCGCCGAGAATGGAGACGGCGTCCCGTGAGTGGACGGGACGCCGTCGCGTTCGCCAGGCGGCCTGTAAGCCGAGTTCTGTATCCTTCCGCGAAGGAAGGACGGTGGCCATCTCTCTAGGCCTCCCGTTACCGGAAGGCTCCAGCGGCCAACCCGGGACCATCGGGCCGGACGTC
>DATLZC010000058.1:0-19642 GCA_035574215.1 Dehalococcoidia bacterium
CCGCGCGTCAGCCGGCAGTGCGGGCGGCGGCGGGCTCGGCGCTGAGCTCCCGCAGGAAGGCGCTGTAGCGCACCATCGCCGCCAGCGCCCGCACCGCGCGCTCCGGGTACGCGTACACCGGCACGCGCGCCTCGTCGAGCATGTCGCGCCCGCGGCTCACGGCGTCACCGCCCATGTACACGGCGATCACCGGCTTCGTCCGCTCTCGCGCCAGATGGGAGATGACGCGCGCCGTGCGCTCGGGCTCCGTCACGCGCTGCGGCGTGAGCAGCGCGAGGACGGCGTCGACGTTCGGGTCCTCCACCACCACCTCGAGGGCGGTCTGATAGCGGTCGGCCGCGGCGTCGCCGAGCACGTCGACCGGGTTCGCCGTGGCGGCCGCTTCCGGCAGGGCGGCTTCGAGCGCGGCCGCCGTCCCGGGCGAGAAGCGGGCGAGCGTGAGCCCCGTGCGCTCGATGGCGTCCGCCGCCATGACGCCCGGCCCGCCGGCGTTGGTGACCACCGCCACGCGCGGCCCTTCCGGCAACGGGGCGTACGAGAAGCACAGGAGGTAGTCGAAGAACTCCGCGAGCGTCGTGGCGCGGACGATGCCCGCCTGGCGGAACGCCGCGTCCACCACGGCCTCGGTCGAGGCGAGCGCGCCGGTGTGAGAGCGCGCCGCCTGCGCCCCCGCGGCGGTCGCGCCTACCTTGATGAGGATGATCGGCTTCACGGGCGAGATGCGGCGCGCGACGTCGAGAAAGCGCCGCCCCTCGCTGATGCCCTCGAGGTAGCCGACGATGATCTTGGTCTCGGGGTCCTGTCCCAGGTACTCGAGGAAGTCGACCTCGTTCAGGTCCGCCATGTTGCCCAGCGACACGAACTTCGAGAAGCCCATGTTGATCGACCGGGCCCAGTCCAGGATGGCCGTGGCGATGGCGCCCGACTGCGACAACATGCCCACCTCGTACTGGAACGGGGCCGTCTCGGCGAAGGTCGCGTTCATCCCGATCGAGGTGTTGATGACGCCCACCGAGTTCGGCCCCACCAGGCGGACGCCGTGCCGCCGGGCGAGCTCGACCAGCTCGCGCTCGGCGCGCGCGCCCTCACTGCCGGTTTCGCGGAAGCCGGCGGTGATGACGACGACGGCCCGGACGCCTTTCTGGCAGCACTCCCGGAGCACGTCGCGCACGGCGGCCGCGGGCACGGTGAGAATCGCCAGGTCGGGCGTCTCCGGAAGGTCGAGCACCGACGGATATGTCGGCAGGCCGAGGATACGGCCGGGGTTGGGGTTCACAGCGTACAGCTCGCCCCGGTAGCGGGCGCGTTGCAGGTTGTCGAGAAGGACGTAGCCCAGCTTGATGGGGTTTCGGGACGCGCCGATGACGGCGATGCTGCGGGGAGTGAAGAACCGCTCGATGTCGTCCATGACATCGTCCCTTTCCAGGCCGGCTCGATCCTATTCCGGACGGCGGACGACCAGCACCGAGCGCCGGGCCATGCGGGCGACGCGCGCGGCGGTGCTGCCGACGATGAAGCGCTCGACGGGGTTCATGCCGGCGGCGCCGACCACGATGAGTTCGGCGCCCACCGCGTCGGCTTCGGCCGCGATAGTGGGAGCGGCGTTGCCGAACGCCGTCCGGGGCTCTGCGGGCCAACCGGCGTCTGTCAGGCGCCGGGCCGCTTCCGACGCCGCTCGCTCGGCGTGCTCCTGGCGGTAGCGCAGGATCTCGTCGGTGATGCGCTGCACATCCATGGCGTAGGGCAGGGGCACGGCCGCGGGCAGGACGTAGGGCTCGGCCACGCTGAGCGCCGTGACCCGCGCGCCTTCGGGACGGGGCAGCGACGCGAGGAAGTCTTCGGCCTGTCGCGCGGCGTCGGACCCGTCGGTAGCGAACAGGATGTGTCCGGGCGCGCCGTCGTGCCTGGCGATGAGCACGGAACAGTGGGCGTCGTGCAGCACGCTCGACGAGACGCTGCCCATCAGCAGCGACTTGATGCCCGTGAACCCGCGCGAGCCCATCAGGATCACGTCCGCGCCGACTTCTTCGGCGACGTCGACGATGACCGAAGCGGGGCGGCCCAGCCGCACCAGGGTCTCGACCCTGGCGACGCCTTTCGCCACGAGATCAGTCGCTTCGACGGCGACGCGCGTGGTCTCCTCGGTCACGCGTTCCTGATAGCCCGGAAGCAGGCGCTCGAGCAGCGCGAACGGATCGGGCCGCTCGCCCTCCGTGGCGGTCTGCGGGGCGACGACGAGCACGTAGACGATGTCGGCGGCCGGCAGGAACAGGCGCTCGAGAAGGGGCAGCGCGGCGCGCGAGCTCGGGGAACCATCGGTGGCCCAGAGAAGACGCAATCCCATCGTGTGTCACTCCTTCGGGCGGATGAGCGCGACCGGGCACGGGCCGTGCAGGAGCCGGTCCGCCACGCTGCCGAGCGTCGCGCGCGCCAGCCCGGAGCGCCCGTGGGTGCTCATGACGACGAGGTCGACCCCCTCGCGCTCGCAGAACTCCATCAGGCTGTCGGCGACGGCGCCCCGGACGACCGCCGTGTCCACGGAGACGGCGGTTTCGATACCGCCGCGGACGCTGTCGAGATACGCTCGCGCTCCTGCCTCCAGCTCGGCGTCGAGCTGCGGGACATACGCTTCGGGCAGCGTGTACGGATACGCCTGCGCGGCCCAGCGGACGGCCCGCACCAGGGTCAGCCGCGCCGCGAGCGCCGACGCCAGCTCGACGGCCGTCGGGATCGCGGTCTCGGACAGCGGTGAGCCATCGAGCGGCGTCGCGATATGGCGGATGGCGTATCGCTCCGTGTCCCGGAGGGCGTTCGGTCCGACGGCCACGACGGGCACGGGCGACGTGTGCACGATGCGGTCGGTGACGCTGCCGTACCACCAGCGGCTCAGGCCGGAGCGGCCGTGCGTCGAAAGGACGATGAAGCGGGCGCCCTTCTCGGAGGCGTAGGCGAGAATCTGCTCCGCCGGGCGTCCGGACCTCACCTCGGCGGCAACCTTGACGCCCTCCGCCCTGGTCGCCACCCGGCTGAGATAGTCGCCGTAGTACTTCTCGGCGGATCGGGCGAGGTCCTCGGCGAGCGCCGGAAAGTGACGTTCGAGGTCGTGGTCGCCGGATTCCCAGACGGTGAGGAAGTGCAGGGTGGCGGACAGCCCGCGGGCGAGAGCGACGGCGACGGGGATGGCGCGCTCCGACAGCTCGGAGCCGTCGACGGGCACGACGATCACGGGTTCGGGCATCGAACGCTCCTGAGGATGAAGGCGAGCACTGTGGCTTGAAGTCTACCACGCGTTCGAGCCAGGGAAACGAGCCGGGTCGCCGGGCCCGGGCGCAGAAAAAGAGCGGGCCAGCGCCTGCTGGTGGCGGGGGGACGGCGCTGACCCTGCTCTACGTTCGGGGGATGACTGGCTGCTTCCCCACACAAGAAATCGGACGCGGGCGTGGGTTCCGTGGGACCATTTGGTGAAGATCGCCGGGCGCATGATGCGAAATACGCATCAGGTCAAGCGGTTGACGCGAGCGTGCCGCCCCCCTATCCTGTCCCATCGACCGGGCAGGCGCGTGCCGTCGCCGGGTCGGGATTGGTGAGCCCGGTCTGGCTCCGACAGGAGAAGGAAGGAGGTCAGAGACCATGCATCGAAATGCGCGTACCCGCACCGGGTTCGCAGTGGGGTGGTGGCGCTGGCTGATGGCGGCCGTCGCCATCGGAGCTCTGGTGGGGGCGGCATGCGGCGGGGAAGAAGAGGAGGCTCAGGAGACCCCGCAGGCCTCGCCTCAGGCGACGCAGCCCGCGGGCCGCACGCCCGCTGCGGGCGGAGCGCTCAAGATCGGCTTTCTCGCGCCGTTCACGGGCGACCTTTCGGACTTCGGCCCCGCGTTCTTCAACGCCGCGAAGCTGGCCGTGAAGGAGATCAACGAGGCCGGGGGCGTGAACGGACAGCCGATCGAGCTGGTTCAGGCCGATGACGGAACTAACCCCGAGCAGGCGGTCCAGGAAGCGCGCCGGCTCATCGAAGTCGAGGGCGTGTCGGCCATCATCGGGCCGGCCTCCAGCGGCGCGACGATTCAGGTGGCCGAGTCGGTGACCGGCCCGAACCGGATCCTCGAGATCACGCCTTCCGCGACGTCGCCGGCGCTCTCGACGGTCAACGACAACGACTACCTGTTCCGCACGCCCATCTCGGACGCGGCGCAGGGCAAGATCCTGGCGGACCTGGCGAACGAGCAGGGCTTCACCTCCGCGTGCGTGATGTACACCAACGACGCCTACGGACAGGGCCTCTCTCAGGCCTTCGCCGAGGCGTTCCAGGCGCTCGGAGGGACGGTCACCGCACAGGTGCCGCACGAGCGGGAGCAGGCGAGCTACGCGTCAGAGCTCCAGCAGTGCACGCAGGGCAATCCGGATGTGCTGGTCGCAGTGAGCTTCCCCGAGAGCGCAGGTGTGTACCTGCGTGAGGCTGTCGAACAGAACCTCGTCGAGAACTTCCTGTTCGTCGACGGCACGAAGTCGGGCGACATGTTCGCCCAGCTCGGCTGGGAGCACTTCGAGGGCATGTTCGGCACGGAGCCGGGGGCGCTCGACACCGAGGCCGGTAAGGCGTTCGACGAACGGTACCAGGCCGAGTACGGGGAGGTCCCGGCGTTGCCGTTCCTCCGCCAGTCCTACGACGCCGTGTACGCCATCGCGCTGGCGGCGCAGAAGGCCGGCTCCAACGATTCGACGGCGATCCGCGACGCGCTCCGCGAAGTCACCTCCGCCCCGGGCGTGAAGATCATGCCCGGCGTCGACGGCTGGAAGGCCGCGCTGGAGGCGCTCGCCAACGGCCAGGATGTCGACCTGGACGGCACGTCCAGCAACCTGGAATTCGACGAAAACGGCGACATCGTCCAGGGCGCCATCCAGGTCTGGAAGATCGAGGGCGGTCAGATCGTCGCCGTCGAGACCAGGCCGGTGAATCTGGCGGAGTAGCCGCCGCGCATCTCCGCTGCGATACGAGACCGGGGCCTGATTCCAGGCCCCGGTCCTTTGTTGCGTCCTCAACGCTCGCCGGACGGCGCGCGCGCTCGCGCCTCGCGGCGGCGAAGCTCGGCGACGCGGCGCTCGAGCCAGCGCGACACGCGAGGCTGCTCTGGGAGGAGTCCCTGCGGCCGCAGCAGCAGCACGATGACGATGAGCGCCCCGAGCACGAAATCGCGCAGGAAAAAGACCCGGGTCCTGACAATGTCGGGAAGGTCGTACCCCTGAATCTGGAGCGTCACGCTCCAGAAGCCCCAGACCATGTACGCGCCGACGACCGCGCCGCGGTTGTTTCCGCTGCCGCCCACGATGAGCATCGCCCAGATGATGAACGTGCCGAAGAAGTGGCTGAACGTGTCGGGCGAGATGGCGCCCTGCTGATAGCCGTACACCGCCCCGCCCATGCCCATGATGGCGGCGCCGAGCACGAAAGCCTGCATCTTGAACGCGAAGACGTTCTTGCCGCTGGCCGCAGCGGCCTGCTCGTCCTCCCTGAGGGCGCGGAGGACGCGCCCCCACGGGGAACGGATCCCGCGGTCGACCAGCACGTACACGAAGACCAGGAGGGCGACGCTGATGCCCAGGATGACGAACTTGTAGTCCTCGGGCGCCACCAGCCCGCCAAAGGGCCGGGGGATGCCCGTGAGCCCACGCGTTCCGTTCACCAGGCCCTCTTCTTCGATGGTGATCCGCCTCAACACTTCAGCGATGCCGATGGTCGTGATGGCGAGATAGTCCTCGCGCAACCGGAGCGTCGGCACGGCCAGCAGCAGCGCGAGGATTGCGGCGAACGCGCCTGCCGCGAGCAGGCCGATCAGCGCGGGCAGCCACTCCTCGCTGTCGAGGAACGGAAGGAAGTCGAGCCGGTCGCCGTACCCCCCGATGTAGCGCACGAATTCAGTGGACGCAGGTTCCTTCGTGATGATCGCGGCGGTGTACGCGCCGACGAGAAAGAAGCCCGCGATCCCGAAGTTGAAGATGCCGGTGTATCCCCACTGAACGTTGAGCCCGATGGCCAGGATCGCGAGGACGGCGACCGTGGTCGCGAACGGCGTGAGGAAGTTCACGACGGCCGTGGCGTCACGCGAGCGTTCAGCCGGGAGCCCGATGACGAACGCCGTCATGATGAGCACTGCGATGGGGGTGATGAGCTGCGATCGCTTCATGGCCTACGTCTGCGTTCCGAACAGGCCGCGCGGGCGAATGAGGATCACGGCGATGAGGATCACGAAGGCGACAGAGAACTTGTAGCCGGGGCTCAGGAAGTCGAAGGTCACCGCCACCTCCTGCGCAATGCCGACGAAGAACCCGCCCGCGAGCGCGCCCTGCGGGCTCCCGATGCCGCCGAGCACCGTTGCGGCGAAGAGGGGCAGCAAGAGGACAAAGCCGAGCTCGGGCTTGAGCTGCGACTGGAGCCCGAGCAGGACACCTGCGATCGCCACCAGCGCCGCGCTGAACACCCACGTCCACCGAATGACCATGTCCGTGTCGATGCCGGCGACGCGCGCCAGCTCGGCGTTGTCGGCTGTCGCCCTCATGGCCCGCCCGATACGGGTGCGGAACAGGAGTAGATACACTAGGGCGACGAGCGCCACGGCGACCCCGAAAATGAAGATCTGGTCGGTGACGATGCGCGGCCCGAAAGGCAGGTCGATGGTGGGGCGGATGCCCTGTACGTAAAATCGCGGGCTCGGTCCCCATACGGCGAGGATGAAGCTCCGCATGGCGATCGCGACGCCCAGCGAGGCGATGGCGAAGATGACGATGCCTGCCCGGCGCCGGCGGAGCGGACCGTACACCAGCGCCTCCAACAGAAGGAACACCGCGACGGTCACGAGCGCGGCCAGCGGAATGGCCAGCAACAGGCCATATCCGAACGAGAAGTCCCAGATGGGCGTGGTCGCCTTCGGAAGGTGATCGAGGGACCAGGGCAGACTGACGTCGGTGCGCGCGCCGACGGCGGTGCCGGTGAGGACGAAGAAGGCGACGTACGCCGCGAGCATCATCGAATCGCCGTGGGCGAAGTGCGCGAACTTGAGAATGCCGTAGATCAGCGTCAGCCCGATGGCGCCAAGCACGAGGACGCTGCCGACAACCAGGCCCACGACGAAGGCGTCGGTCTCTGCGAACGCCGCCCAGAGGCAGAAGCCCACGATGACGGCCCAGAGCCCCGCGCCCGTCGCCAGGTCGCCGAAGCGCCGCGCGATTCTGCGGCGTTGCAGCGCCAGATCGATGGCCAGCGTTCGAACGGTCATGCGGAGGCGATCCTACTCCCCAAGATAGAGCCTCCGCACCTCTTCGCTATCGAGCAACGCCCTGGCGTCGCCCTCGAGGCGATTCTCCCCGGTCGCCAGAACGTACGCGCGATGGCTCAGGCTCAGCGCATGCCGGGCGTTCTGCTCGACCATGAGGATGGCGGTTCCGCGCGCGTTGATTTCGATGATGTTCTCGAAGACCAGATCCACCATTTTCGGGGAAAGGCTCGCCGACGGCTCGTCCAACAGGAGGATGATGGGGTCGAGCATCAGTGCGCGTCCGATGGCGAGCAACTGGCGTTGGCCGCCGGACAGGCGGGCGGCCTTTTCGTGGGGCCGGGCCGCCAGTGCGGGGAAGAGGTCGTACACGCGCGCCAGGCGCTCCTTGAACCCGTCGCTGCGCGCCCATGCGCCCATCTCCAGGTTCTCCTGGATGGTCAGCGACGGGAACACGTTATCCACCTGCGGGACATACGCCATGCCCAGACGCACAAGCTCGTTCGGCGCCCGCCCGGTCACGTCGCGTCCCTGGAGCAGGACCCGGCCCCGTTTGATCGGCAGCAGTCCGAACGCCGCCTTCATCAGGGTCGATTTCCCGGCCCCGTTCGGCCCGATAATGGACACGATTTCGCCGGGCTCCACCCGGACAGTGACGCCGTGAAGCACCTCGACCTCGCCGTAGCCGGAGACGACGTCCTCGACCAGCAGCGTCGGCGTCACCGGTACTGGCCTCCGAGATACGCCTCGAGTACCTGTTCGTTGCTGCGGACTTCGTCGGGGGTTCCTTCGGCGATGCGGCGGCCCTCGCTCATCACGATCACGGGATTGCACAGGCGCGCCACCAGGTCCATGTCATGCTCGATAATGAAGAACGTCACCCCGCGTGTGTGGCACAGCTCTTCGATATACCCGGTGAGCTTCTTCAGCAGGGCCCGGTTGACGCCCGCGCCGGGCTCGTCGAGCAGGATCATTTTCGGGTCGGCCATCAGCGTCCGGGCGAATTCCAGTAGCTTCTTCTGGCCCCCGGAAAGGTTCGCCGCGTACTCGTCCCGCAGGTGGATGAGCTCGACGTACTCGAGAACGGCGATGGCCCGGTCGATGATCATGTTCTCCTCGCGCTCCACGCGCCAGGGGAGGAACCACGAATTCCAGATGCGCTCGCCTGCCTGGTTTCGGGGCACGAGAACGAGATTTTCGAGCACGGTCATCGACTTGAGCTCGCGCGGCACCTGAAAGGTCCGAACGAGGCCGCGCGCGACGATGTCCTGGGGCGGCAGCCCGTCGATACGCTCGCCGTCGAAGACGATTTCTCCCGAGGTGGGCTTGAGGAAGCCCGTGATCAGGTTGAACAACGTCGTCTTGCCGGCGCCGTTGGGACCGATGAGCCCTGTGATGGTCCCCCGGCGGACGCTCAGGGAGCAGTCGTCGACCGCCTTGATGCCCCCGAAGGCGCGGGTGACGTGCCGCACGTCGAGGATCGCTTCATCGAGGGCGCCGGCCGGCGCCTCCGAAGCGGATGGATGAACGGCGATCACGAGCGCGTCTCCCAGGGCGGGTTCATGCCGTGCCTCCCGGCGCCGTGACCGTGCGCTCGAACGCGATGAGCTCGTCGAGATGCTCGCGCACCTTCAGGATCGCGGCCGCGATCTCCTCCATGTCTCGCCGCCCAGCGAGCAGGACTTCGTGCGGGATCCAGACCATCTCACGCTCGCCCGCGCGCTCCGCGACGGGGCACGGACGCTCGCGATACGGCGGCGGGCCCGGCGCGTCCTCCCAGGCGAAAAGCGGGCTCTTGTAGACAGCGGTGTAGAACGCGCCCTCGCACTTGATTCCTTCCGCCCGCAGAGCCAGCACGAAGGCGTCGCGACGGACGCCACCGAACGCCTCCTCGTCGTAGACGATGACATACCCGTAGCCCGCTGGCTGCGTCATCCGGGGCTCGGGCGGGAACATGCGCACTCCCTCGATGGGCTCGATGAGCGACGCGAGGTAGGCGGCGTTCTCGGCGCGGCGCTTCGTCTGCTCGGGCAGCCGCTCGAGCTGCGCCAGAAGGACCGCCGCCTGCCATTCGGTGATGCGGTAGTTCCAGCCGAGCACGTGGCGTTCGCCGATGTGCCGGTCGGTGCGCCGCGTCCGGCCGGCGTTGATGTACGCCCGCGCGCGCTCGAACGCGGCCTCGTCGTTGGTGATGACGATGCCGCCTTCGCCCGCCGTCATCGTTTTGGACGACTGAAAGCTGAATGCGCCCATATCGCCGAGCGAACCGGCTCCGCGGCCGCGCCAGAACCCCCCGTGCATGTGGGCGCAGTCCTCGACCACGCGCAGGCCGTGACGGCGCGCGATGTCGAGGATGCGGTCCATGTCGGCCATCCGCGACGCGAAGTGCACCGGCAGGATCGCCCGCGTGCGTTCTGTGATCGCCTCCTCGATGAGGTCGGGGTCGATGCACCAGTTGTCCGGATGGACGTCGACGAACACGGGCGCCGCGCCGATGGACAGGATCGCCGAAGCCGTGGCGATGAACGTGAGGGCCGGCATGATCACCTCGTCGCCTGAACGGACGCCCACGCTCTTCAGCGCCACCTCGAGGGCGGTCGTTCCGCCGGATGTGCAGATGCCGTACCGGGCGGTGTGGTACGCGGCGAAGCGGTCCGCGAACTCCGCGGCCTTGACGTTGGGCGTGGGGAAACCGCCCCAGTTGCGGCTCTCGAGCACCTCGATCAGCCCTCGGCGCTCGCGCTCGTCGTACTGGGGCCACGGGGGCCAGGCCTCGGTGCGCACGGGCGAGCCGCCCGCGATCGCCAGATGCGCCATCGGCGCGTTCCTCCAGACGCGCGTGTTCGGGCGCGCGCAGCGTCACTATAGTGAATCCGCTGCGGGCGGACTACAGGGGGCCGATGACGCCCGTTACCCTTGGGGGTAGACTTGCATCTACGAATCCGCATCGAGGGAGGCGCGCCATGGCGTACTTTCTGGCTAAGACGGACCCGGAGTCGTACTCGATCGACGACCTCGAGCGCGACGGCACAACGGAGTGGGACGGCGTACGGAATCCGGCGGCGGTGAAAGCGATCCGCGAGATGCGCCCCGGCGACCAGGTGTTCATCTACCATTCGCAGGGTCAGGCGGCGGTCGTGGGGCTGGCCGAGGTCGTGTCGGACCCCCGTCCGGACGCCACCAATCCCAGGAGTTGGGTCGCGGACTTCCGCTTCCTCCGGCGCCTCTCGCGTCCGGTGACCCTGCGCGAGATCAAGGAGTCCCACAAGTTCGACGACTGGCTGCTGGTGCGTCAGGGAAGGCTCAGCACGATGCGTGCGCCCGACGCCTTCGCGCAGTGGTTGCGCGAGCTCGGCGCGATGTGAACAACGGCCGTGGCGCGAGGCCGCACGGCGGCGTACACTCGCTCCGCTGTCTGGCGACGAAGAGGAGGAGAGCGATGGCGGCGATTGTCGGCGACATCACCGAACGAGACGACTACACCCATCCCCTCGGGCCCGAAAAGAACTTCAACGAGAGCATGTACTTCAACTTCTTCGACCGAGACCGCGACGTCGGCGGCTTCGTCAGGCTCGGCAACCGGGCCAACGAAGGGTACGCCGAGATGACCGTGTGCCTCTTCCTTCCGGGCGGACCCGTGCTGTTCAACTACCAGCGGCCCGAGATTCATCACAACGACGCCTTCGACGCGGGCGGCATGCGCTTCGAGACCCTCGAGCCCATGCAGCGCCTGCGGACCGTCTACGAAGGGCCTGCGGTCTATCTGGAAGACCCGACGCAGATGGCGAACCCCCGTCATGCGTTCACGTCGAACCCCTACAAGCGGGTGGCGCTGGACCTGATCCACGAGGCAGTCGGGCCGGCCTACGGTAGCGCTGGCGGCGATCGGGAGATCACGAACCCGGACGAGGAGTTCGCGCGGGCGCACTACGAACAGCACATGCGGGCGCGCGGCACGCTGTCCATCGACGGCGACACGATCGAGCTCGACGGATTGGGCCTGCGTGACCACTCGTGGGGTCCGCGCTACTGGCAGGCGATTCACCATTACCGCTGGCTGACCATCAACTTCGGGCCCGACTTCGGCATGATGTGCTCGCTCGTGGCGCGCACACCGGCGGAAGAGACGCGCACGGGCGTCCTCGTGCGGGGAGAGCGCCTCGAGCGCATTCAGGACTTCGAGCTCGACACCACGTACGACGCGAACGGCCTGTACCACCGGGGGTTCACCGCGAGGATCCGGCTCGAGAGCGGCGAGACGTTGACCCTCGAGGGCAAGGTCAAGAGTTTCATTCCGCTGCGGAACCGTCGCGAGGGCATGGTCACCCACATCGGTGAAGGAATGACCGAATACCGGTGCGGCGAGTTCGTCGGGTACGGGCTGTCGGAGTACCTCGACCAGGTCGAATAGGGTGACCCCGGAAGAGCTTTCGGAGCGACTCGCCGCGTTCCTGGCGCGCCGGACGGGGGCCGCATCGGTGCGGGTCGACGGCCTCAGACGGCTGGCCGGCGGCGCGTCGCGCGAGATCTGGTCCTTCGACGCCACCTTCGAGGGCAGCGACGGCGCGCGCACAGCGGCGCTCGTGTTGCGGATGGACCCCAGAGGCGGCCCGCTCGCGACGGAACGCGCGCTCGAATGCCGCCTTCTGCAGGCGGCGTTCGCGTGCGGCGTGCCGGTCCCCGAGGTCAAGTTCGAAGGCGACGACTCCCTCGGCGCGCCCTTCTTCATCATGGAGCGCATCGAGGGAGAGACCATCGCTCGCCGGCTGCTCCGCGACGAGCAGTACGCCGAGGCCCGGCGGGTGATGCCGGAGCAACTGGCGCAAATTCTGGCGCGCATCCACCGCATCCCGTACGAACGATGGGGGCTCGAGGGCCTCCCCTCGTTTCCTGCTGACCGTTCGCCGGCCGAAGGCGAAGTGGACCGCTACGAGCAGGTTTACCGGGCGATCGCCCTCGAGCCGCATCCGGCGTTCGAGCTGGCGTTTCGCTGGCTGCGACATCGCCTGCCACAAGGCGGCGAGCGCGCGCTGGTGCACGGCGACTACCGTATCGGCAACGTCATCTTCGGGCCCGAAGGCGTGCGCGCCGTGCTCGACTGGGAGCTGGCGCACATCGGCGACCCCATGGAGGACCTCGGGTGGATCTGTGTGCGGTCGTGGCGGTTCGGCGGTCCGCTGCCGGTCGGCGGCATCGGCGAGCGTGAGGCGTTCTGGCGCGCGTACGAGGCCGCGGGCGGCTACCCCGTCGACCCCGAGCGCGTCCGTTTCTGGGAGCTGTTCGGGAACCTGCGGTGGGGCATCATCTGCATCTCGCAGGCGCGGACGTATCTCGACGGACGCAGTCCGAGCGTGGAGCTGGCGAGCATCGGGCGGCGCATTTCCGAGACGGAGTGGGAGCTGCTGAATCTGATGGAGGCGGGCTGATGCAGGACCGTCCAACCGCCGTCGAACTCCTGAAGGCGGTCGAACGCTTCCTGGACGACGAGATCGTGCCGAACAGCCAGGGGACGCGTCAGTTCCATGCGCGCGTCGCGGCCAACGTGATGCGTATCCTCGCGCGGGAGTGGGAGCAGGAGGAGGAGCAGCTCGACGCCGAATGGGCCGGTCTCGATGAGCTGCTTGGCATTGAGCCGCGTCCGCCCTCGCGCCGATCGCTGCGCGACGCCATCGCGCGGCGCACCGCTGTGCTGTGCGAGCGCATCCGGGCGGGCGAAGCGGACGAAGGTCCCTTCCGCGAGCGCGTGCTCGCCCACGTGCGAAGGACGGTGCGAGACAAGCTCCTGGTGAACAACCCCGGCTGGCTCGAACAGCCCTGAGCGGAGTCAGAGCGAGCGGATCCGCCGCGAACCCAGGCCGGCGAACCAGGCGGCGACGATGGCCGCGCCCGCCATCGTCGCGATGGCGTGTGGCGTGCCGATGGCCTCAGCGAGCGAGCCCATCACCAGGCTCCCGAATGGATTGAGTCCCTGGACCATCGTGAACAGCGACAGGACGCGGCTGCGGTACTCGTCGTCGACGTGGAGCTGGAGCAGCGTCTGGTTGAACGTGTTGAAGACGATGAGGTTCATGCCGCCCAGCACCAGCAGGCCGAACGATAGCGGCACGGTGCGGGAGAACGAGAAGGCGAGGATCATGCTCATGTAGAGCATGAGGGCGGCGCCCATGATGCGGCCTTTGCGGCGCACATCGGAGAAGCGCGCCACGACGAGCGTCATGGCGATGGAGCCGACGCCGACCCCTGTCTGGAGGAACCCGAAGCCCCGAGGTCCGAGGCCGAGGTAGTCGGCTGCCATCGAGGGCATGAGCTGGAGATACGGGTACACCATCAGCGTCGGCACCGCCTGGAGCAGCACGATGCGCGAAAGCACGGGGTGCCGACGCAGGTACGACACGCCCAGCCGCACGCTGCGGAACACCGGTTCCCCCGCCGGACGCTCCGTGGACAGCAGGCGGAGCTGCAGGAGCGTCAGGGTGGCGCTGGCGAAGAACAGCGACTCGGCGAAGAACGACGACTGCACGCCGAAGTACCCGATCACCGCGCCGCTCACATTCGGCGCGACCACGCGTGACATGTTGTTCGCGCCCGCGTTGAGGGCGATGGCGTTGGTCAGGTGCTCGGGCCCGACGGCGCTGTAAACCAGATGCTGACGTACAGGGTTGTACACGCTGCTCGCGAGCCCGCCGACGAACGCCGTGACGTAAAGCTGCCAGACTTCGATAACGCCCGCGCTGACCAGCAGCCCAACAGCGAGCGCGTTCAGGCCGTTCACCGCCGTCGCCACCGCGGCGAGCTTCTTGCGGTCCACGCGTTCGGCGACGGCGCCGATGAAGGGCGACGTGAACAGGATGCAGAATCCCCGGATGAACTGGACCAGGCCGAGCTGGAAGGGCGAGCCGGTCACCTGGTGCACGAGCCAGCCCTGCCCGATCTGCTCCATCCACATCGCGAAGCTGCTGGCGACGGTGCCGGAGAACAGCAGGCGGAAGTTCGGATTGGCGAGCGAGCTGAATGCGCCGCCTCGCGGGCGGAGCGCAGGGGTAAGCGTCAGTTCGTCTGCCGACGCCTGCGAGGAGGATGTGGGAGCCGAAGACCGGGCCATGGGCGATGCGACGCCCATGGTACCCGTTCCCTTAACGTAAACGGAAGGTCAGGACGTCACACCCGAGTGGCGTACACGAGCACGCGATAGCTGTAGTCGCGGCCCGACCATACGCCGCCGCACGTAATCAGCGTCACCGAGTCGACGCCTGTGGCCCGAAGGTAGGGCGATGCGTCCTCGTACGGCGAGATGCGATAGACCTGCTGCACGGCGTACACCAGCGGGCCGGTCGGCGTGTTCACGATGATCTGATCGCCGGGGACCAGCGTTTCGATGTAGCCGAAGACGACCTTGCCGATGCGGACGTAGTCGACGTGGCCGGCGAAGACGGCGTTCCCGCCTTCCCCCGGGAAGCCGCCGAGGCCGGGGTGGTTCGGGAAGTCGTACCAGACCACGTCCCATGGCCCGGAGGGGTCGGGCATCACGCCGCTTCGGGGCACCGCCCGGGACGACAGCGCGGCATGTACGCCCAGCTTCGGGATGGAGAGGCTGTACCCGGCGATGGAGCGCGCGGTGGTGATTCCCGGGTCGTACGAACCGGAGCCGGAGTACGAACCCCCGCCTGACGACGTGGCGGCCCCCTGGGGCGGAGGCGCAGGCGGAGGCGCCGGCGTCGGCGTGGGAGGAACCGGCGTCGGGGTCGGCGATGGGTACGCGAGGTCGCTTGCGGGATAGCCTGACGCGAACCTGCTCGACGAGACGAACGGGGGTTCCGGCTCGGCGCCGCCCCGATTCAGCGTGAACAGCGCGGCGCCAGCGGCGACGGCGACAAACAGCCCGAGCCCGGCGAGGGCCAGCCGGCCCCGGCCCGCGCTGTCGATGATGCGTCGAATGGACATCGCCTCCTCCCCCCGCGGAACTATCGGCTCCCGTGACCGCGACGTTCAGATGTTCGGGAGTATGCCATAAACGGGGGCCTTCGTCGCCTCGTCAGCAGAACGAACCGCCCTTACGTCTGAAGGCGGGCCGCGCGAAGTCGGCCCACGAGGGAAACGACGAGGCCCGCGGCGAGGCCAGTCGGGGCGCCGAGGAAGACCGCATGCGCGAAGACGAGCGCCGCTGCCCGCGCCGCGGGCGAGTCGAACGACTCGAAAAAGTCGAAGCGTTCGCCGCGCACGGCGTGCAGGACGACGCTCGCCGCCGCTGAGGTCGCCCACATGAGCGTGCCGAATCCCAGCGCGGCCGTAGCGGGAACCGCGGGCCGCCGAGCGACCGGAGCGCCATGAAGCCACAGGAGGGTCGCCGCGGCTGTGGCCACGCCCGCGATCGGCGGCTGCACGAACGGCCAGCGGCCGGCGAATTCGGCGGAGAGGGCGAGCCCGAGGGCGGACGCGAGCGTGAGCGCGAGGGCGAACGCCTGGGTGCGGCCCATCGCCTCAGCGGGCGGGGGCCTGCGCCTCGAAGAGCGCGATGGCTTCGTCGCTGGTGCGGTACGGGTCGGGCGCGCCGACGCCCGCTTCACGGGCCGCCGGAGAGACGTAGACGCAGTAGGGTTCGCTCTCGAGGTAGTCGCCGGTGACGCCGAAGGCGCGCGCGCGGGAGCCGCCGCAAACGTCGCGGAAGTCGCAGAGGCCGCACTTGCCCTTGAGCTTCGTGTAGTCGCGGAGCTCCCGGAAGAGCGGAGAGTTGCGATAGATGTCGACGAAGCTCTGGGTGCGGACGTTTCCGGCCGGGATCTGGAGGAAGCCCGAAGGGCAGACATCGCCGATGTGGCTGATGAACGCGAAGCCGTTGCCGTCGTTGACGCCCTTCATGGTCGACTGGCCCAGGCCGTCTGCGAAGCTGTAGCCGGCGCCGGTGAGGAACATCGAGCCGCCGGGGCCTGTCGGCGGTCCGCTCGTCTCGCCGCGGCGGGCGGCCTCCGCAGCCTCCTGGCGCCGTCGCTGGATGACCACGCGGCGGTAATGCTGGGCCGCCGTGGAGCGCACGTCGAACGGCGCCACCTTCGAGAGGTCGTACATCCAGTTGAAGACCTGCTCGTGTTCCTCGGGCGAGATCATGTCTTCGTGCGATCCGCGGCCCGTTGGCACCAGGAAGAAGAAGTTCAGCATCACCGCCTTGCGTTCGGCGGCGATTTCCGCGATGCGGTCGAGCTCGTGCAGGTTGTGGCGGCTGACCGTCGTGCCGATCTGCAGCGACATGCCCAGGTCGGCCAGCATGTCCATGATTTCGAGCGTCCGCTTGAAGGACCCCGGCGTCTTGCGGAAGGCGTCATGGCTTTCCGCCGTGGCGCCGTCGAGCGAAATGTGTGTCCGGGTGACGCCGGCGTCACGCGCCTTCTTCAGCCGCTCGCGCGTCACGAGCGCCGTCGCGGAGGGCGACATCGCGACGCGGAGGCCCGACTGCGTCGCGTACGAGATCAGGTCGAAGAGGTCCGGCCGCATCATCGGGTCGCCGCCGGTGATGATGAGGATCGGGCCGCCGATCTCGACGAGCTGGTCGATGAGGCGGAAGCCCTCCTCGGTGGTCAGCTCGCGGGGGTCGCGGCGCGGAATCGCCTCGGCCCTGCAGTGGACACAGCGGAGCGCACAGGCGCGGGTGGTCTCCCACGCGACGGTGAAGGGCGTCTTGTCGAAGTCGACGTCGGCGACCGGCGGCTTCGGGCGCGTGCCTCTGTCCGCGATCTCCGAATGCCGCATCGTGGAGTCGACGATGGCAGGCCGGTCAGCCATGACAACATCATTATCGGGGAGCCCCGATCGCCGGACAAGGGACGGTGGATACAGCCGGCGCCGCGCTTTTCCGTGACTTCGGGTGGGGCTATGCTGGCGGCGATGGTGTCGCCACCCGCAAGCCGGGCGTCCGCGTCCCGCGCGCCCGAGGCGGATCCGGATCCCGAATACGAGGCGTTGCTCGCGCTAGCGCGGGTCTGCGCGCGGCGCGGCCCCGACGCGTATCCGCTCGAGAAGCTGCAGGATGTGGTCGACCTGGCGAGAGAGCTGACCGGGGCCCGCTACGCCGCGCTGGCCGTCACGGACGAACGAAACCGCACCGAAGGCTTCGTGGTGTCCGGCCTGGACTCCGCGACGCTCCGCCGCCTGAAGACGCCTCCACAGGGGCATGGCCCCCTCGGTGTCTTGCGGGCGGACGGCCGTCCGGTGCGATACGACAACCTGGATGCGGTGCGGAACGCGTTTGGCTTCCCGCCGAAGCACCCCGTGATGCGGACGCTCATGGGAACGCCTATCTGGGTGCGCGGGACGGTCCGCGGGAGCCTGTACGTCACCGATCGCGACGGCGGGAAGCCGTTCCGCGACCGGGACGAGGCGACGCTGCTGACGCTCGCGCGACACGCCGCGAACATCATCGAGCGGGACTGGTACTGAGCGGTGCGCCTGCTGACGTACGCTTCGCCGCGAGGCCCCCGTCTGGGGGCGCTGCTCGATGGCGCTGTGTTCGACCTCGCGGACGAGGCGCTCGCGCTCGGCCTGCCACCGCTTCCTTCTGACATGCTCGCGTTCATCGAGGCGGGCACTGACGCCGTCGCTGCCGCGCGAGCCACCCTCGACGCCGTGCGTGAGTCCGGCAGGACCGGCGCGCCGCTCGAACGCGTACGCCTGCTCGCGCCCATCCCGCGCCCGCGCAAGAACGTGATGTGCGTCGGGTTGAACTACGCCGAGCACGCGCGGGAGTCGCAAAGCGTGAGCGGCCCCGGCTTGCCCGAGGTTCCGGTGTTCTTCACGAAGGCGCCGACCTGCGTCATCGGGCCTGACGAACCGATCCCGTATCCCGAGGGCGTGAGCGACGCCGTGGACTGGGAGGCGGAGCTCGTCGCGGTCATCGGTCGTCGGGTCCGCGACGTCGCGGCGTCGGGCGCGCTCGACTGCGTCTTCGGGTATACGGCCGGGAACGATGTGACGGCCCGCGACCTGCAGAGGGCGCACCAGCAGTGGTTCAAAGGCAAAAGCCTCGACGGCTTCTGCCCCCTCGGGCCATGGATCGTGACCGCAGACGAAATCCCGGACCCGCAATCGCTCCGCATCCGCCTGCGGGTCGACGGCGTGACGAAGCAGGACGCGACCACGGCGGACATGATCACGCCCGTCGCGGGGCTCATCGCGTCGCTGTCCAAGGGAATGACGCTCGAGCCGGGCGATCTCTTGATGACGGGCACGCCTGCGGGCGTGGGCGTGGGAAGGACGCCGCCGGAGTTCCTGCGGCCAGGAAACGTCGTCGAGGTCGAGATCGAAGGCGTCGGCGTGTTGCGGAACCGGGTGGAGCTAATGCGGGATCCGGCGCTTTCGAGCGCGTCGGGCGCTTGAGTACAATGGCCGCGCATCGGCCCCTCGGCAGGAGGCGCGCGTGAAGGTCCGAAAGGCTGTGGTGCTCGCCGCCGGGTACGGCACCCGCCTGCTCCCGGCGACCAAGGCGCAACCCAAGGAAGCGCTCCCCCTCGTCGACAAGCCCATCATCCAGTACACCGTCGAGGAAGCGGTCGAATCGGGCATCACGCACGTCATCATCGTGACCGCGATGGGCAAGCGGGCGATCGAGGACCATTTCGACCGCTCGCTCGAGCTCGAGATGGCCCTCCGCGAGAAGGGCGATTTCGATCGTCTCGCCGAGGTCCAGCGCATCTCCGAGCTGGCCAACATCGTCTACGTGCGCCAGAAGCAGCAGCTCGGCATCGGCCATGCTGTGCTGCAGACGCGAGACCTCGTGGGCAGCGAGCCCTTCGTCCTCTTCTTCCCCGATGACGTCATCGTGGCGGAGAGGCCGGTGGCGCTGCAGATGATCGGCGTGTTCGAGGAGTTCGGCGGGCCGGTGCTGGGGGTGCAACGGGTGCCCCGGGAGGAAATCTCGCAGTACGGCGTCGTAGAAGGCGAACCCGTGCGGGAGGGAGTGTGGCGCGTCCGGTCGCTCGTCGAAAAGCCGGACCCCGATGAAGCGCCCTCCGACCTCGGCATCGTCGGGCGCTACGTCCTGACGCCCGATGTCTTCGACATCATCGAGCGCACCCCTCCCGGAAAGAACGGCGAAATCCAGATCACCGACGCATTGAACACGCTGGCCGGCCGCCGGCCGATGTTCGCGTACCAGTTCGAGGGCAAGCGGTACGACACCGGGCGCCCGCTCGGCTTCCTTCAGGCGTCGGTGGAGCTCGCCCTCCGGCGCCCGGACATCGGGCCGAAGTTTCGCGAATACCTCCGGAACCTGGAGCTCGACTGACCATGCGCATCCTGTCCCTGGGGTTCCCGATGCCGGGACCGCGCGTGGACAACTACAACTTCCTCAGCGCGCCCACGCTCTCCGACTACGAAGCCGTCGTCGT
>DATLZC010000059.1:0-3367 GCA_035574215.1 Dehalococcoidia bacterium
GACGGTGTGACGACGAACGGCCCCTCGATGAAGGGGCCGGTTTCTTGCTGTGCGGAGGGAACAGCGGCTTCGGCGACGGGAGGACTTCGCGGCCGTGTACGAGCGGGGGCGCCGGTACACCGGCGACCTCCTCGCCATCCGCGTGCTGCCGAACGGGCTGGACGTCACGCGGTTCGGCATCGCCACCGGGCGCGCCATCGGCGGCGCCGTCGTGCGCAACCGCGTGAAGCGCCGGGTCCGGGAGGGGCTCCGGACGCTGCCCGTGGCGCCGGGATGGGATATCGTGGTCAACGTGCGCCGGCCGGCGGTGGAGGCCGACTACTGGCGCCTGCGGGACGCAGCGGCGAAACTGCTGGCGAGAGCCGGGCTCCTGCAGGCGGAGCCGGAGAAGGAGAAGGCGTGAAGGCGTTGCTGCTCGGCGCGATCCGGCTGTACCAGCGGTACGTCTCCCCCGCGCTGCCGCCTGCGTGCCGCTATCAGCCCACCTGCTCGCGCTACGCCTACGAAGCGATCGAGCGGCACGGGGCCGTGCGGGGCTCGTGGCTGGCGGCCCGGAGACTCCTGCGGTGTCATCCGCTGCGCGCGGGCGGGTACGATCCCGTGCCCGAGCCGCGCGGGCGCGCGAAGGGCGTGGTTTCACGTGAAACTCGGGTCTGAGCGGGGCGGGTAACCAGGGTCGATGCCATCGCGCCGATTCGCCCCGCTGCTCCTCGCGATGCTCACACTCACCGGCCTCGCCGCTGCAGGCTGCGGGCGGATCGCCCGCCCCGACGGCTGGGCCGCTCCGCTTCCCGCCGGCGACCTCGTCATCGCCGGGCGCGACGACCGCCTGGTCGCCCTGCGCGACGGCGCCGCCCTGTGGGTCTTTCCGGCGAAGGAGGACCGTAACGCCATCCGCCCGGTCGCCTTCTACGGTAATCCAGCGCCGGACCGCTCGGGCGAGTACGTGTACGTCCCCATCTACGAGAAGAGCGTCTTCCGGCTCCGCGTGGCTGACGGTGCCATCGCGGGGCGCAAGGAGACGAAGGGCGTCGTGGTCGGCGGCGTCGCCGTGGGAGACGACGCCGTGTACTTCGGCGACGGATCGGGCCGTGTGTACGCGATGACGCCGGACCTGAGTCAGGAGCGGTGGACCTTCGAGGCCGAGGACCGCGTGTGGTCGACGCCGGTTCTGGTGGACGGCCTCGTGGTGGTGACGTCCTTGGACGGCAAGGTGTACGGACTCGACGAAGCCACGGGAGAGCGCCGCTGGGTCTTCGAGGCCGACGCCGGCATCGCGGGAACACCGGCGCTGGCGAGCGACCGGCTCTTCGTGCCCGCGATGGACAGTCGGCTCTACGCGCTGGACGCGGAGTCGGGCCAGGCGCTGTGGTCGTTCACCGCGGGCAACTGGTTCTGGGGCACGCCGGTCGTGCAGGGAGGCGTGGTGTATGCGGCGAGCCTCGACGGCCGCGTGTATGCGCTCGACGCCGCGACGGGCGCGGAGCGCTGGCGCTACGATACAGGGGCGCCGGTCCGCGCGGCGCCGGCCCTCGTCGAGGGGTCGCTCGTAGTGGCGAACCGCGCCGGGCGCGTGGTCGCGCTGGACCCGGCGAACGGGAGCGAACGCCGGGAGCCGGTGGAGGTGGGAGAGCGCGTGCTCGCCGACGTCGTGCCGCTGGACGACGGGACGGCGCTCATCGCGACGACGAAGAACCGGCTCGTGAGGTTCGATCCGGCGGAGGGCGTGCGGGCGAGCGTGGACATTCCGAAGGACGTGGGGACACCCACCGCGGAGGCGACGCCGACGCCTGAGGCGTCGCCGACGGCAGGACAGACGGGGCGATGAATCCGTTCGACTTCTTCCTGGTGGACCCGATGACGAATTTCCTGGTGCTGCTGACGCGGCTCCTGTTCGGCAGCTACGGGCTCGCCATCATCGCCTTCACGCTCATCATGCGGGCGGTCACGTGGCCGCTCACGGCGAATCAGATTCGGTCGTCGCGCCAGCTTTCGGCGTTGCAGCCGAAGCTGCAGGAGATCCAGAAGAAGTACAAGGACCCGAAGCGCCGCTCGGAAGAGACGATGAAGGTCTACCGGGAGGCGGGGGTGAACCCGGCGGGCTGTCTCTTCAGCATGATCGTGCAGATGCCCATCTGGTTCGCGCTGTACCAGTCGATTCGGAACACCCTGGGCGGGACGCCCGAGGCGCTGGTGAACCTCTCGCAGGATCTGTACCCGTGGTCGTTCCTGCGGAACGCGGTGCCGCTGAACGAGTACTTCCTCGGGCTCAACCTCGGCGAGCCCGACCCCATCGTGGCGATTTTGGTGGCGGCGTCGTTCTGGGTGCAGCAAAAGATCCTGACGCCGACGACGCAGGCGATGGACCCGCAGCAACAGGCGACGCAGCAGACGATGCAGTGGATGATGCCCCTGATGTTCGGGTATATCGCCTTCGTGACGCCGAGCGGCCTCGGCGTATACTGGGTCGTCACGGCGATCATCAGCGTGGCGCTACAGTACTTCCTCATGGGACGGCAGCTCGACTGGCGGAACCTCTTCAGCCTGTCCCCGGCGCCGTCTTCGGCGGCGCGGGGCCGCGCCAGCAAAGCCCCCGCGCGAGAGGAAGCGCCGCCGCGCGAGGAGGCGGTGGAAGCGGCGCGGCCGCACTCGCCGGCCAGGAGAAGGAGACATGGCAGGCGTCGAGGCAAGCGGTAAGACGGTCGAAGAGGCCATCGAGCGCGCCCTGCGCGACCTGGGGGTGACCCGCGAACAGGTCGAGATCGAGGTGTTGAGCGAGGGGCGCGCCGGCATCTTCGGCTTTGGCGGCGAGCCCGCGCGCGTGAGGGTGACGCCGCGCGCGTCGGCGGGGGGCCCCGGGGGCGAAGACACCGAGACGGCCCTGGAGGTGCTCCGCGAGCTGCTGCGGCTCATGGGCATCGAGGCGACGGTGTCGGCGCGCGCTCCCGAGACGCCCGGAGACGGCGTGGGCATGGCGAAGGCGGTGCTCGACGTGAACGGCGAGGACTTGGGCATCCTCATCGGCCGGCGGGGGGAGACCCTGGCGGCGCTGCAGTACACCGTGAACCTCATCGTGGGACGGAAGTTCGACGGCCAGTCGGTGTTCAGCGTCGATGTGGAGGGATACCGCCGCCGGCGGGAGCAGACCCTGCGGCGGCTCGCGCTCCGAATGGCGGAGCGCGTCAAGGAGACGGGCCGTCCGGTGACGCTCGAACCGATGCCCGCGAACGAGCGGCGCATCGTGCACCTGGCGCTCGCGCAGGACCCGAAGGTGGTGACCGCGAGCCTGGGGGAGGGAGAGAACCGGAAAGTCAGCATTTCGCTGAAACGCTGACGGCGGCGCATGACGGTTCCCCGCTTCGTCGCC